>NZ_JBSFVR010000010.1:0-57478 GCF_053592415.1 Streptomyces sp. NPDC002690
TCCGCGTTGAGCTGTCCGTAGGTGATCCGCCGGTCGCCGTCGATCAGCGCGACGGCCTCCGGTGCGCGTGCGGTCTGCGCCTCGAACCGTTCGACGAGCGATACGTCGTCCACGGCGGCCACTGACCCGGCCCACGGCCCCAGCAGCAGTTCCCGCTCGCCCGCCGACAGCACGTCGAAGTCCGCGAGGCGTACGTCCGGGGCGGTCACCGCCTGGCTCAGTACCTCACCCAGGACGGCCACCATGCGCTGGACGGTGGCGTGGTCGAACAGGTCCTCGGCGAAGACGACCACGCCGTGCAGGCCTCGGCTGTCGTCGGAGCGGAGCAGGAACTCCAGGTCGAACTTGGCCGATCCGTTGGTCAGACCCACCACCTCGGCGTACCGGTCACCGCCCAGGCCGAAGGACGGGGCCTCTCCCGCCTCCAGGGTGAGGCAGATCTGGAAGAGGGGGTGCCGGGAAAGGGTGCGGGTGGGGTTGAGGGTGTCGAGGACGAGGTCGAAGGGGGCGTCCTGGTGGGCGAAGGCGTCGAGGTCGGTGGTGCGGACGTGTTCGAGGAGCTCGCGGAAGGTCGGGTTGCCGTTCGTGCGAGTGCGTAGGACGAGGGTGTTGACGAAGAAGCCGACCAGGTCGCGCAGGGCTTCGTCGGTGCGGCCGGCGACGGGGGTTCCGATGGTGAGGTCCGTACCGGCCCCGAGCCGGGTCATCGTGGCGGCGAGAGCCGTGTGCACGACCATGAAGGGGGTGCATCCCTCGGCCCGGGCCAGTGCGCCGATGCGCTCGAACAGGTCACCGCCCAGAGCGATTTCCACCTGCCCGCCACGGTGCGACGCCTGTGCGGGGCGGGGGCGGTCGAGGTTGAGCACGTGTTCCTCGGGCAGCCCTTCCAGGGCCTCCCGCCAGAACGCGAGCTCCTGCGACAGCACGCTTCCCGCGTCGTCGGCGGAGCCCAACACCCGCTGCTGCCACGCCGCGTAGTCGGCGTACCGGACCCGGAGCGGCTCCAGCACCTGGCTCTCGGTGCCGGCGACACGCGCCTGATAGGCCCGGGACAGGTCGTCGAAGAGCACTCCGGCGGACCGGCCGTCCGTCGCGATGTGGTGCACCAGGAGGTGGAGGACCGCGCGTCCGTCGCCCAGACCGAGGAGGGTGGCCCGCACGGGGATGTCCGTCCTGAGATCGAACCGGTGCCGGACCGCTGCGGCCAGATCGTCGTCCAGCGTCTCCGGCGTGGACGCTCCACGCTCGATGCGTACGCGGGCCTGTGCGGCGGAGAGGACGTGCTGTCGCGGTTCGCCGTCGACCGTGGTGAAGACGGTACGCAGGGGCGCGTGTCTTTCGATCACGTCGTTGAGGGCGGTTTCGAGGGCCTCGGCGTCGAGTGGGCCTTCGAGGTGGATCGCCATGGGGACGTTGTAGGCGGTGCTGTCGCCGTCGAGTTCGGCCAGCAGCCAGAGTCGGCGCTGGGCGAAGGACAGAGGGGTGTCGTTGCCGTCGGTCGACGCGTCGGCGGTCAGCGGCGGGAGTGCCGGGCGGCCCTTGAGGGTGCTGATGTGTGCGGCCAGCCGGGCGGGTGTGGGGTGCTGGAAGACGTCACGGACGGTCAGCCGGACACCGAGCTCGTCGGCGATGTGGTTGGTGAGACGGGCGGCGAGCAAAGAGTGGCCGCCGTGGTGGAAGAAGCTGTCGTCGACCCCGACCGGTCGGGCGGTGTCCAGTACTCGGCTGAAGAGGGTGAGGGCGATCTCTTCGAGCTGGGTCTGCGGCGCGCGCGTCGAGGCCATGAGGGCTGTCGGCTCGGGGAGGGCGCGTTTGTCGATTTTGCCGTTGGGGGTGAGGGGGAGTTTGTCGAGGGTGGTGAGGTGAGCGGGGACGAGGTGTTCGGGAAGCCGTGCGGTGAGGTGCCGGCGGATGTCGTCCGGGGCTGTCGGGATGCTGGTGACGATGTAGGCGGCGAGCTGCTTGTGGTGCGTGGTGACGGTGGCTTGGGTGATGTGGGGGTGGGTGAGGAGGGCGGTTTCGATTTCGGCGGGTTCGATGCGGAAGCCGCGGATCTTGATTTGGTTGTCGGCTCGGCCTTGGTAGTGGAGGTGGCCGTGGTGGTCGAAGTGGGCGAGGTCGCCGGTGCGGTAGAGGCGGGTGCCGGGGGGTCCGTAGGGGTTGGGGATGAAGTGGGTGGCGGTGAGTTCGGGGCGGTTGAGGTAGCCGTGGGCGAGGCCGTCCCCGGCTACGTAGAGTTCGCCGGTCGTGCCGGGGGCGCAGAGGCGCAGGGCGGTGTCGAGGATGTAGAGGGGTTTGTTGGTGAGGGGGGTGCCGATGGGGATGGTGGTGTGGGGCTTGTCGGTGGCCTCGATGGTGTGGGTGGTTGCGTAGATCATGGCTTCGGCGGGGCCGTAGCCGTTGATGACGCGGATGCCGGGGTGTGACTGCTGCAGTGTGTGTACGTGTGCGGGGGAGGCGGCTTCTCCGACGGTGTAGGCGGTGGTGACCGAGGTGAAGGTCTCGGGGTGTTCGTCGGTGAGGTAGTTGAAGAGGCTGGCCGAGAGCAGCAGAGTCGTCACGCGGTGCCGATGCGTGAGTTCCGCGATCAGAGTCGGCTCCGGCTTCTGGCCGGGCTGGATGACGACGCGGGCGCCGTGGAGGAGGGGTCCCCAGAATTCGAGGCTGAAGGCGTCCCAGGAGATGGGTGAGGACTGGAGGAAGACTTCGTCGGGGCTGGTGGGGAGGTAGGTCTGTCCGACGAGGGTGGAGACGAGGTTGCGGTGGGAGGAGAGGATGCCCTTGGGGCGTCCGGTGGAGCCGGAGGTGAACATCACGCAGGCGAGGTCGTCGCCCTGGATGGGCAGGCCGGGGTTCTCCGGGGAGTTGTCGAGGACGTCGTCCGGTCCTTCGACGGTGGTGGTCCATGGGCCGTGGAGGCGGTCGGTGAGTCCGGTGCGGGTGACGAGGTGGGTGATGTCGGCTTCGGCGGCGGCGGTGTGGAGTCGTTCGTCGGGGAAGTCGGGGTCGAGGAGGACGTGGCCGGCGCCGGTCTTGAGGACGGCTATCACCGCTGTGGCGAAGGTGGCGTCGCGCTCCAGGAGGATGCCGGCGAGGTCGCCGCGGCCGAGTCCTCGCGAACGCAGGTGGTGGGCCCAGCGGTTGGCGGATGCGTTCAGTTCTCCGTAGGTGATCTGCCGGTCGCCGTCGATCAGCGCGACGGCCTCCGGTGCGCGGTTGACCTGTGCTTCGAACCGTTCCACGAGCGAGACGTCGTCCCGGTCGGCCACGGGCCCGGCCCACGAGCCGAGCAGCAGCTCCCGCTCGGCCCCCGACAGCACCTCCAGCTCGGCGAGGCGGGTCTCCGGGTTGGCCACCGCCTGGCGCAGCACCTCACCCAGCACGGTCACCATGCGCCGGACGGTGGAGTGGTCGAACAGATCCTCCGCGAAGACGACCATGCCGCACAATCCCCGACCGTCGTCCGAGCGGAGCAGGAACTCCAGGTCGAACTTGGCGGACCCGTTGGCGAAGGTCTGGACGTGCCTCGGCCGGATGCCCGGCAGATCGAGCACGGGGGCGCCGGTTTCCAGGGTGAGGCAGATCTGGAAGAGGGGGTGTCGGGAGAGGGTGCGGGTGGGGTTGAGGGTGTCGAGGACGAGGTCGAAGGGGGCGTCCTGGTGGGCGAAGGCGTCGAGGTCGGTGGTGCGGACGTGTTCGAGGAGCTCGCTGAAGGTGGGGTTGTCGCTGGTACGGGTGCGTAGGACGAGGGTGTTGACGAAGAAGCCGACCAGGTCGCGCAGGGCTTCGTCGGTGCGGCCGGCGACGGGGGTTCCGATGGCGAGGTCCGTACCGGCACCGAGCCGGGTCATCGTGGCGGCGAGGGCCGCGTGCACCACCATGAAGGGGGTGCACCCCTCGGCCCGGGCCAGTGCGCCGATGTGCTCGAACAGGTCCTCCCCCAGGGCCACTTCGACCGCTCCGCCACGGTGCGAGGCCTGCGCGGGGCGGGGACGGTCGAGGTTGAGCGCGTGCTCCTCGGGCAGTCCCTCCAGAGCCTCCCGCCAGAACGCGAGCTCCTGCGACAGCACACTTCCGGCGTCCTCGGCGGATCCCAGCGCGTTCTGCTGCCAGACCGCGTAATCCGTGTAACGCACCGGAAGCGGCTCCAGAACCCGGTCGCTCTCGGCACCTGCGATCCGTGCCGTGTAGGCGTGGGCGAGGTCCGCGAAGTACACGTTGCCGGACTCGCCGTCCGTGGCGATGTGGTGCATCACGATCACCAGCTGGTGCGTCACCTCGTCGAGACGGAAGAGTGTGACGGCGAGCGGGAGTTCGGTGCGGAGGTCGAAGACGTGACGGCCGGCCTCGGCCACGGCCCGGTCCAGTGCGTCCGGGGTCACCTCCTGGTGCCGGACCGTCGTCCGGGCCTGTGCGGCGGGAAGGACGCGCTGTCGCGGCTCGCCGTCGACCGTCTCGAACAGGGTCCGCAGGGGTGCGTGTCTTTCGATCACGTCGTTGAGGGCCGCGTCGAGTGCGTCTGCGTTCAGCGCGCCCTCCAGACGAACCGCCATCGGCACGTTGTACGCGGTGCTGCCGCCCTCCAGGTCCGCCAGCAGCCACAGCCGCCGCTGGGCGAACGACATCGGCGCCGGCCCCTCGTCGGGCCCCCCGGCCGCGGACAGCGGAGGCAGTGCCGGGAGCCCCTTCTTCGCCCCGACCTTCTCCGCGAGCCGCACCACCGTCGGGTTCTCGAAGACGTCCCGGATGGTCAGCCGGACGCCCAGCGCCTGGGCGATCCGGTTGGTGAGGCGGGCCGCGAGGATGGAATGCCCACCGTGCTGGAAGAAGTCGTCGTCGATCGACAGGTCGGTCCGCGCGTCGAGCGTGCTGGTGAAGAGGCCGGTCAGCGTCTCTTCCAGCAGGGTGCGCGGGGTACGACCGCCCGAGGCGACCGCGACCGGTTCGGGGAGGGCGCGTTTGTCGATTTTGCCGTTGGGGGTGAGGGGGAGTTTGTCGAGGGTGGTGAGGTATGCGGGTATCAGATGTTCGGGGAGTCGTGCGGTGAGGTGGCGGCGGATGTCGTTGAGGTCGGTGGTGGTGGTGTTGGTGACGATGTAGGCGGCGAGTTGTTTGTGGTGGGTGGTGACGGTGGCTTGGGTGATGTGGGGGTGGGTGAGGAGGGCGGTTTCGATTTCGGCGGGTTCGATGCGGAAGCCGCGGATCTTGATTTGGTTGTCGGCTCGGCCTTGGTAGTGGAGGTGGCCGTGGTGGTCGAAGTGGGCGAGGTCTCCGGTGCGGTAGAGGCGGGTGCCGGGGGGTCCGTAGGGGTTGGGGATGAAGTGGGTGGCGGTGAGTTCGGGGCGGTTGAGGTAGCCGTGGGCGAGGCCGTCGCCGGCTACGTAGAGTTCGCCGGTCGTGCCGGGGGCGCAGAGGCGCAGGGCGGTGTCGAGGATGTAGAGGGGTTTGTTGGTGAGGGGGGTGCCGATGGGGATGAGAGTGTGGGGTTGGTCGGCGGGTTCGATGGTGTGGGTGGTTGCGTAGATCATGGCTTCGGCGGGGCCGTAGCCGTTGATCACGTGGATGCCGGGGTGTGTCTGCTGGAGCTTGTGTACGTGTGCGGGGGAGGCGGCTTCTCCGACGGTGTAGGCGGTGGTGACGGTGGCGAATGTGTCGGGGTGTTCGTCGGTGAGGTAGTTGAAGAGGCTGGCCGAGAGCAGCAGGGTGCTGACCTTGTGCTGTTGCGCGAGTTGGGCGATGAGGGCGGGTTCGGGTTTCTGGCCGGGTTGGAGGACGGCGGTTCCGCCGTGGAGGAGGGGTCCCCAGAATTCGAGGCTGAAGGCGTCCCAGGAGACGGGGGAGGACTGGAGGAAGATTTCGTCGGGGCTGGTGGGGAGGTAGGTCTGTCCGACGAGGGTGGAGACGAGGTTGCGGTGGGAGGAGAGGATGCCCTTGGGGCGTCCGGTGGAGCCGGAGGTGAACATCACGCAGGCGAGGTCGTCGCCCTGGATGGGCAGGTTCAGGTTCTGCGGTGAGTGGTTTCGGAGGTCCTCGGGGCCTTCGGCGGTGGTGGTCCAGGTGCCTTGGAGTCGGTCGGCGAGGCCGGGGTGGGTGATGAGGTGGGTGATGTCGGCTTCGGTGGCGGCGGTGTGGAGTCGTTCGTCGGGGAAGTCGGGGTCGAGGAGTACGTGGCCGGCGCCGGTCTTGAGGGCGGCGATCAGTGCGGTGGCGAAGGTGGCGCCGCGTTCCAGGAGGATGCCGGCGAGGTCGCCGCGGCCGAGTCCTTGTGAACGCAGTTGGTGGGACCAGCGGTTGGCGGATGCGTTCAGTTCTCCGTAGGTGATGTGCCGGTCGCCGTCGATCAGCGCGACCTTCTCCGGGAACCGGGCCACCTGTTCCTCGAACCGCTCGACGAGGGACACGTCGTCCCGGTCGGTCACGGCCCCGGCCCAGGCACCGAGCAGCAACTCCCGCTCGTCCCCCGACAACACCTCCAGCTCGGCGACCCTGCGATCGGCCGGCTCCCCAGGCTCTCCGGACCCCTCGGCCGGGGCGAGGGCGGTCGTGAGGAAGGTGACGAAGCGGTCCTGGTGGGCGGCGATGGCGTCCGGGGCGACCCCGTCGGCCGGGGTGTCGAAGTCGATCCGCAGGCCGCCCGACGCGCCCAGGTCGTACACCGCGACGCTGAGGTCGTCCACCGGCCCGTTGCTCACGTTGTGGTTGACCGTGGGGTGGCCGCACACCGTCATGTCGGCGTTGAATCCCATGATGTTGAGCACCGGCCCGGTCCCCCTGCGGGTTCCGGTGAGGGCCCGCGCATCTCGCCGGAGGTCCTCGTACCGCGTCAGCTGGTGGCGCAGACCGTGCTTGACCTCGGCGGACACGTTCCGCACCAGCGTCCCGAGGGTCTCGTCGGCGCCCACCCGCAGCCGCAGCGGTACGACGTTCGAGGTCATGCCGGGCGTGCTGCGGGCCGTCTTCGTGGTCCGGCCCGTCACCGGCAGTGCGAGCATCAGCTCGTCCCTCGCCGTGACGCGGTGCAGATACACCGTGAACAGGGCGATCACCAGGACGGGCCAGGAGACCCGCTCGGCACGTGCGACGGTGCGCAGCCGGTCCGCGTCCGCCGCGGGTACCAGGACCGTGCGCCGGGCGAAGGGCAGCGCGCCGCGGGCCGGAACCGCCCGGCCGGTGCCCCGGACCAGGCTGTCCGGGGTCTCCCGCACCCCGGCCAAGTGCTCCCGCCAGGCCGCTCGTTCGGCGGCTGCCTCCTCCGAGCCACGCCAAGCGGTGTCCTCGGCGTGGAGGTCGGCCAGCCGGCCGAACGGCGAATCGTCCCACGGCTCGCCGGCGACCGCCTTCTCGTACAGCTCGACCAGCCGCTTCAGCAGCATCGAGACGCTCACGCCGTCGACCAGCAGGTGGTGGAAACCGTAGAAGTAGAAGTACCGGTCCTCCGCCAGCTTGATCAGTGCGCAGCGGACCGGCGACTCGCGGGTCAGGTCGAAGGTGGTGCCGATCGCCGCGTCCACCAGGCTCCAGGCCGCGCGCTCCGGATCGTCCGCCGCGCTCACGTCGGTGAACGGGAGGGCGCGGGCGCCCGGTTCGGCGTCGATCAGCTGCCACACCGTCTCGCCGTCGTCCTCGAAGCGGCGGGTGCGCATGACGTCCGCTTCCTCCACGAGGCGACGCCAGGCTGCCCCCATCAGCGCCGGGTCGACCGGACCGAGGATGTCCCGGCACTCGCCGACGTTGTACTTCAGGCCGGTGGGGTCCAGTGCGTGCGCCGTCCAGATGTCACGCTGGGCTTCCGAAAGGGGCAGCCGGAGGACGGCCGGAGCGGGTGCGACGGTCGCGTCGGACGGCATGGGATCTCCTGTGTGGGTCGCGGCGGGGAAGGGCGGGTCCTGGGTGTGCGGAGCCGGGAGTGCGGGCGGTGCGCGGTACGACGGGACGTAGGTGCCGGGAGTGCGGGCGGTGCGCGGTACGACGGGACGTAGGTGCCCGGAGGGAGGCGCTGGACCGGCCGCCCTCGGCCTGTCCGTGCCGGCAGAGCCATACAACTGCCGGGGCCGGGTGAGGAGCGGCAGTTGCCCCGGCGGTAGGGCAAGCAGTTCGGAGGGATGCGGCAGTCAGACGGCAGCCGTGGCCCCGGCCGACGCACGGACCACGCCCAGGACGCGGAAGGCCGGTCGCCCGCTGTCCGCACTGGACCGGATCACTCCGCTGATCAGCAGCTCACGGATCAGCCGGCCGCACTCGGGCAGCGTGCGCCCGGTGAGCCCTACGACGTCCTGGAGCACGAACTCCCCGTCGGCCATGCGGCAGAGCTCGCCGACGAGCGCCCGGTACGGGTCCGCCAGCGCGGCGAGGGTGCGCCCCACCCGCTCCTGGAGGTGTGAGCCGTGCGGGTCCCCGGCGAGGTGGTCGAAGAGGGGGGCGGGGTCCGAGTCGACGAGGTCGCGCAGGGTGGGTAGATCACAGACGGCGAGCCAGGAGGCGGCGGCGCCGAGCGCGGCCGGGTGGCCGTCGAGACGGTGGCAGATCCAGGCGACGTCGGCGAGCACCCGCGCGTCCGGCACGATGTCGGGGCGTACCCGGCGGAGCTGGCTGAGGAAGAACCGGACGGCCGCCGCGTCCGTGCACCCGGCGGCGGGCGCGGGCGCCTCCAACGGGGAAAGCAGGAACAGGCGTTCACCGGGTACGTTCCACGGCCGCTCTCCGGTGACCAGCAGCCGCAGGCCGGAGAACTCCCGCAGCAGCCGGCGCAACCGGTCGAAGTCGAGGCCGCCGGTGTCGACGCCGTCGAGGACGAGCACGATGCCCTGTCCGCCGATGGCCTCGACGACGTCCGTCAGTCCGGGCAGCAGATCCCGGGCCTCTCCGTCGCCGCGCAGGAAACGTGCGCACCCGTCGGCCAGTCGGGGGAGCGGGTCGTCGTCGGCCCTGAGGCAGTCGGCAGTGGCCTCGTCACCGGAGTGCCACAGCACCGGCAGGCCGGCATCGTGCAGGCGGGCAGCCGCCTCCAGAGCGAGCCGGGTCTTGCCGACGCCGCTCAGCCCGACCACGGTCACCAGCCGCTCGGTGCCCGACCCCAGTTCCTCCACGACAACGCCTGTCTCCGCGTCCCGGCCCACCTGCGGGTACAGGGGTACGGGCGGCGCCGCCCGTACCACCGACAGGCGCCGGACGTCACCGGCCGCCCGCGAGCCGCCCCTGGCCGCCGCCTCCAGCTCCGCACGGGACCGGGGGCCGAGTCTCAGCGCGTCGGCGATCAGACGCACCGTCTCCGTTCTCGGCCGCTGGGCCTTCGCCTTCTCCAGGTCCCGGATGGCCCGCACGCTGATGGTGGAGAGGTCCGCCAGCTCTCGCTGCGTCAGACCGATACGGAGGCGGTGACCGTGTATCAGAGAACCGAGCGGTGCGGTGGTCACCGGGCTGTCCTGAGGGGGAAGGCTGAGCGTCATGAAAAGGACTCCTGCTCGTCGGGGAGAGCCAACCCCGGAAGCCGCTGCGGGCCGGGGCGCTGTGCGGGACGGCTGTCGTGCCTTGCTTCTGCCGGAATCCTCCACACGGGGCCTATCCGGGGGGCATCGCGGCACCAACGCGGTCCGCGGCCGACCGGGCCCGTTCCGCGATAGCGGCGGGGCGCGCGGGAGAGGCGGCCATGCCCTGCCGGGACCGGTGGGGCGCCGCAGGTGATAGGGGCGGCGGACCGTGATAGCGGGGCGACGGATCGTGATAACGGGGCGATAGGACCACGACCGGTGCGGTGAATCCGGCCGTTCCTAAGTTGGTGTCCAGAAGGAAACGGAACACCGACGAGAGGTCAGTCCGATGTCGAAGAACACCACCGCCCGCAACGCCTTCCGCGCCGCCTTCGCCACCGTCGCGGTCGTCATCGTGACCGGAATCGGTGTCCAGGTGGGCTGGGCCGACGACACGTCGGGGACCGGCACCCGGTCGACCGAGACGTCCACCGCCGCCACTCCCACCCCCACCCCCAGCAGCTCCACGGACAACAACCCGTGGGACTGACGAACCCGGTACCTGCCCTCGGGTTCCGGGCCCGGAGCACGCTCCGTGCCTGCTCCACTCCTCAGCCTCGGCCTCAGCGCCGGCGGACACCGGCCTCCGTGCGGCTCGGGCTCAGCGCCTGATGCCCCCTCGGCATTCCCGCCGCTCCGGCGCGGTGCCGGACGACTGGCCTCCGCGCCCGCCACCCTCGGCCCTCCGCGCCGACGGACCTCGGCCCGTCCCCCCGCGCGGAATCTCAAGCCGTCGTCGAACCTGCCGGGCCCGCGAAGCCTTCCCGCCCGTTCGCCTCAGCCGGCGCCGAGCAACTGCCGCGTCTCCGCCAGTTCTCGCGTCATTCCCCGGCTTCTGAACACCTCCAGCGCAGGAGTCAGCAGCTCCCGGCAACGCCCCGGTTCGTCCTCCAGCAGTCGTGCCAGATCCAGGCGGGCCAGTGCGCCACCGTTGACATCCATGATCTGCTCCCGGGCCGCGACGGCCCGGTCGAAGAAGTACCTGGCCCGGTCGGGCCGCCCCATCAGTACGAAGGCCTGGCCCAGATCGCGCAGCAGATGTCCCTCGCCGATCACATCACCTGAGTCCCGGCACAGCTCCAGGACCTCCGTGAACGTCAGTACCGCGAGATCGAACTCACCCCGCTCCAGCAGCAACTGCCCCACCCTGCGCAGGGTCCGTGCCCTGCCGCCCTGATAGCCGACCCCGTCGTAGATCTCCAGTGCCTCGTCCAACTGGGCCTGCGCGGCGTCCCCGTCACCCCGGCGCATCCGTATGTGGGCGCTTTGCGTGAGCACGATCGCCCGGCCCACCACGTCACCGGCACGGTCGAAGTCGGCGAGGGCCCGCTCGTACAGGTCGAGGGCGGTGTCGTCGTCCCCGTTCGTCCGCGCGATGAGGGCCATGTCGCGGCGGCACAGCGCCTCGCCCTTCGGCTCGTCCAACGCCTGGAAGACGTCGAGCGCCGACCCCAGCGCCTGGCGTGCCATGCCGAACTCGTTGCGGCTCATGTACAACGAGCCGAGCGAGGCGCGTACGGCGGCGGTGCCCCGCAGATTGCCGGCCTTGCGCACGGCGGCCAGTGCCCGCACATGGGTCTGTTCCCACAGGTCGTAATGGCCTCGCACCTCGAACAGCGTGACCAGGGTCGTCGCCAGGTTCCAGCTGACGTCGTGCAGGCCCTCGTCGGCGGCGTGCTCCACCATGTGGCAGAGGGCCGCCTGCTCCGCGTCGAACCAGGCCAACGGGTCGGCGAGCAGGTCCTCGGTGCAGGACGCGGGCGGTACCCAGCGCGGGGCGTCGCCGTGCAGCACCGTGAAGTCACCGCCGTAGACCTTGCGATGGGCCTCCTGGGCGAGATGCATCCAGCCGCCCGCCATCCGGGTGAGTGCGGCGCGCTGGGTCTCCGGGGCTTCGTGCAGGGCCAGTTGCTCGCGTGCGTAGACCCGGATGATCTCGTGGAACTGGTACCGGTAGCCGCCGGTGCGCTCCACGCCGACGACGTCCAGCATCTGCATGTCCACCAGCGGTTCCATCAGATCCGACGGTACGGGGCGGTCGTCGTCCAGCAGGGCGCCCGCCATCCAACTGGGCAGCGTCGGTGTCCGGGACATGCTCAGCATCCGCAGCAGCCCGCGATCCTGTGGTGCCAGACCGTTGTACGTGAGTGAGAGGCTGGCCCGCATCGTCATCTCGCCGTGGGCCAGCTCGTCCAGGCGGTGCCGTTCGTCGGCCAGTCTGAGCACCATCGACGCGAGCGTCCAGTGCGGGCGGGCGGCAAGCCGGGCCGCCGCGATCCGCAGGGCCAGCGGCAGCCGTCCGACCGTACGGACCAGAGCCTTGGCGGACGCCGCCTCGCCCTCGACCCTCTCCCGCCCGATGATGCCGGCCAGCAGCGTCAGCGCCCGGTCCTCGTCCAGGACGTCCAGCTCCACGCGGTGCGCGCCCGGCAGCGCGGTCAGCCTGGCCCGGCTGGTGACGAGGACGGCGCAGTCACGGCTGCCGGGCAGCAGCGGCAGCACCTGGCTCTCGGTGGCGGCGTCGTCCAGGACCACCAGAAGGCGGCGCGAGGCGAGCCGGGTCCGGTACATCTCCGCCCGCTCGTCCAGCGAGTCCGGGATCAGTTGACCGGGGATGCCCAGCGCCCGCAGGAAGCGGCCCAGCACCTCCAGGGCGGTGGCCGGTGTGCCGGTGCCGCGCAGGTCGCAGTAGAGCTGACCGTCGGGGAACCCCGTTTCGGCGAGCCGGTGCGCGACGTTCACGGCGAGTGTGGACTTACCGGTGCCCGGCTTGCCGGTGATGACGGCGAGTCCTACCGCCTTGCGGTCCCGTCCGCTGGTCAACGCCCCTTCCAGAGCGGCGACCTGTCTCTCGTCGGCGACGAAGTCCGACGTGGAGGACGGGAGTTGCTGGGGTCGGGCCTCGTGCGGCTGCGGTTCCGTCCGATCGGGGGAGCCGTCCTGGGCGGCGGAGGAGAGCGGTTCTCGGGGCGGCTCGCCGGTGGGGCTCCGGTCCGTGGTGTGCTCGCCGTCGGCGTGCGGCCCGTGGCCGCCGGACGGTACCTGGCTCGCGCCCTCCGCGGGCCCGGCCGGCGCGGCAGGTGCCGGGTCCGGGCGGGTCCCGTTCCTCTCCTCGCGGGACCGGATCGCCATCACCGGCGGGGGAAGTTCACCTGCGAGGATCGCCGCCTCCAGCCGCCGCAGCTCCCTGCCCGGTGCCAGTCCCAGTTCCTGGTCGAGGATCCTGCGCCCCGTGCGGTACGCCTCCAGGGCCTCCGCCTGGCGCCCCGACCAGTACAGGGCGCACATCAACTGCTCGCGCAGGCGCTCGCGCAACGGGTTTTCGTGGACGAGGAGTTGGAGTTCGCCGACGAGCCGGTCATGCCGTCCCAGCTCCAGTTCGATCTGCAACCGCAGCTCGACGGCGCTCAGCCGCTCCTCGTCGAGCTTGCGCGCCTTGTTGGCGAGCGGTCCGCTCGCCAGCCCGGTCAGCGAATCACCCTGCCCCAGGGCCACCGCCGACTTCAGCAGCGTGACCGCCTTCTCCGGCTCGCCTTCGTCCCGATGCCGTCGTGCCATCGCGACCAGGCCGGTGAACAGCAGCGAGTCGACGTCACCGGTGTCGACGTGGAGGACGTACCCCGGTGGCCGGGTCGAGATGGAGACCGTGCTGTCCGCTCCGGCCAGCAGCTTCCGCAGCCGGGAGACACATATCTGTACCTGCGTGCGCGCGGTCTCCGGCGGGTTGTCCTCCCAGATGAGGTCCACCAGATAGCTCGTGCCGACGACCCGGTTCGCCTCCAGCAACAACGCGGCCAGGATGACCTCCTGCCGCCCCGGTGGCACCCGCAGCGGCCCGTTCTTGCCCCGCACCTGGAGCGGACCCAGCAACTGGAAGGGCGGCCGCGACGCGCCGGGGACATGCTCGACCGTACGCGGCGTGCCCTCGGCCACCGAGCCTCCGACCTTGTGAGCGACTTGAGCTCGGGATCAACTTTCCCAAAGGTTCCACAACCCTCACGATCTGTCCATCCTGCTGCGGGCCGGGCGTGACCACCCAGCGAATAGCGCCGTGATAGGGGGAGGTTGGCGCGTTGCGGGAGAGTGCGGGGAGAAGGAGAAAGGAGGCGTCCCATGCACGCCGACGTCTGGACGAACACAGCCCCCGACACGGTGGTCGACCTGGTCACCGCCGCCGGAACCGACCACGTCCGCCTCGTGTACGACTACCTCGACGCCGGCGACCTCGACGCGTGCGGATCCCTGCTGCACGACCGCGTCGAGCTGGAACTGCCCGGCGTCCCCACCGCCCGAGGGCGGACCGCGGTCCTTCACGCCCACCGCGACCACAACGGATCCCACACCCGCCACGAGATCGACCGCGTCGTGGCCCGGGACCGGAGCATCGTCGCCGCGGGCCGCCGCATCACCTCCGGCAAGGAGGACCTCAGCCTGCGCTTCGTGGACTTCTTCCGTATCGCCGGGGACGGCATGGTCGAGTCCTGCACGCGCTACTACCACGCCGAACCGGGAGGGCCCGGAGGCAGATCGTGGCGCACGGCCGGGTTCCCGCCGCCGTCCTGTTGACGGTGGGGCAGTGGGGCGGTGGGCGCGCGGGATGCGTCAGACCGCGGCGGCGACATCGGCGCCGATGGTTCCGGGCGGCATTTTCCGCGACTTGCGCAGACCTGCGTCCTTCCGATGACGCACCACGTGGAGTGCGTGGCGATGTTGGTCGCGACGTCGTGGAGTCGCCGTCCCCGCGGATCAGATGTCGTGGAAGAGGCCTGTCGACGGACACGACGAAGCAAAGCGGCCGGGCCCCTCGGATGTGAGGGACCCGGCCGGAGAGCCAGGAGCGGGAGGGTACGGATCGCGGCCGGGGGCTGAAAGGCCCTGCGGTCTCCGTCCCTCGGTCGCCTCTCCCGGGCGTCGCGGCCACCGGATGATGGCCGGTGGCCTGTCCTCGCGTCGGCGGATCGCGCCCGACGCGGGGACGGTGCCTCCCGGGCCGGAGGTGGTACGTCCGGCCCGGCAAGTCTTCTGGTGGCGCTCGCCCCACGTCCCTCGCCCCACGTTCAGACCGACGGCTGGAAGTTCCTCCTGTGCCACAGGAGAGGGGATGTGGTCTCCCCCCGGCCGCGCAGTCCGGTGAGTTCACCGATCAGCAGGGTGTGGTCGCCGACCGCTATCCGCTGGGCAGCGGTGCACCGGAACGCGACGCCCACGTCCGCGAGATAGGGCACCTGGGAATCCGGCCAGTCCTCCAGACGCACACCGGCGAACCGGTCCGCACCGCTGGTGGCGAACGTCCGGGCCAGCGTCCGGTGATCGCTCCCCAGGACGTTGACGGTGAATTCCGCGGCTGTGGACAGGGCGGGATAGCAGCTGGAAGTGTGCGCCATGCCCACCAGCACGAGGGGCGGATCCAAGGAGACCGAGGTCACCGAGCTGGCGGTGAAACCCCAGGGCCGGCCGACCGTGTCCCGAGCCGTGACGATCGTCAGCGGAGCCGCGAGCAACGACATGGCCTCGCGGAAGTCGTCACCGGTCAGTGCCCGCGTAGTGCTCGCGGACTGCGCGCTCACCATGCCCACCTCTCCCCGCCGCCTATCGACCGGCCGGGGACTGCCGGGCGGCCTCCCCGGCCTGGGCGGCGAAGTCCTTCCGGCGTTCGGAGACCCACCGCTGCGACCGGCGGCGGCTCTCCAGAGCCCCGGTGAAGTGCGGGGCCACATAGCGGGCGAGGAGTTCGTAGCTGCGCTTGGTCTGCTCGCGGGTCGCCCAGTCCTGGGTGTTGACCAGGAGGGTGCCGAAGCCACCGCTCTCGTCGACCATGCGCTGGATCTCCTCGATCGCGTCGTCGACCGATCCGATGATGGCCGTATGCGTCTCCACCGCCACCTCCGCCTCGCGGCCCTCCGGCAGGTTCGCGGGGGCACCGACCGTGTCCTGGACGTACTCCCGGAACCAGCGGGCCATTCCGTCCCTGACCTGGCTCAGGGCCTCCTCGCGGGTTTCCGCGATGTGCACGCACTTGGCGACGCGCCACTTCGACCGGTCGACGGTCTTCCCGTTCTTGGCCGCCTCGTCCTCCGCCGCCGCCCACAGCCGGGCCAGCGGAGGCTCTTCCATGCCGGGCCGTCCCGCGAAGGTGAGGGAGGCCAGTCCGTACCGGCCCGCCAGACGCATTCCCCGCTCGGATCCCGCACTGGCCACCGCCATGTCGAAACACGGCTTGGTGTACGGCTCCAGGTGCGGCCGGGCGTCGCGCAGCTCGAACCAGTCCGTCTTCATGCTGACCGGCTCCCGCTCGGTCAGCAACTGCACCAGCGCGTCGAGGGACTCGGCCATCATGCGCCGCTGGTCTCCGACCGCTATGCCCATCATGTGGGCGTCCGCGGGAGAGACGCCGGCGCCCATCCCGAACATGGCACGTCCGCCGCTCTGGTGGTCGAGCTGCACGATGCGGTTGGCGGTGGTGAGCGGGTGGTGGTACGGCAGGCTGACAACCCCGGTGCCCAGCTTGATCCGGCGGGTCCGTTCCGCGGCGGCGGCGAGGAACACCTCCGGAGAGCTGACGGTGGACCAGCCGCCGGAGTGGTGTTCGCCCACCCACGCCTCATCGAGCCCGAGCTGGTCCAGCCAGTCGATCAGTTCCAGGTCCCGCCAGAACGCGGTCGTGGGGTCCTCGTCGAGCGAGTGGAACGGCGGGATGAAGGCGCCGAAGCGGAGGGTCATCAGATGTTTCCTTTGTCGTGTCGTGAACGCGTAGGAGATGTTTCGAGCCAGCGGTCCAGTTCGTCCGCGAGAAGCCGCAGGTGCGGCTGCCGCATGACGGTGTAGTGATCGCCCGGCACTTCGACGACGTGGCAGTCGCCCGTGAACAGTTCCTGCCAGGAGGCGGCGACCTCTTCGGTGGCACCGTCCCTGGCACGGAAGAAGCGGACGGGGAAGTCGTAGGTCTCCGGGCGATGGCGGAGCAGTGCACGGAAGTTGCGCGCGAACCGCTCGTAGAGGGCGGTCAGGGTCTCCAGGCCGATGTCGGCCGGCAGCAGGTCCATCCGCAGGGCTTCGGCATGAAGGAGACGCAGAGCTTCGGCGTCCCCGCCCGGCTTCCGGAAGAATTCCGCGCCCGGTGTCCATGCCCTGTCGTTGAGACCCGCGAGGTCGCGGGCGAACCAGGAGAGCAGGAGTGCGTCGTCGACGTTCTCGTCGTCCGTCGGCCCCGGTGCCTCCATGAGGTCGATGACGGCCACCTTCTCCACCCTCGGCCCCGCGGAGCGGTTGAGCAGCCGGGCTGTCTCAAGTGCCACCACGCCGCCCATGGACCAGCCGCCCAAGTGGTAAGGGCCCTCCGGGGCGACCGTGTTGATCGCCTCGGCGTAATGGGCGGCCAGTTCGGCCACCGTGGTCAACTCCGGCTCGTCCGGCACCTGGAGGGCGTAGAACGGCTGGTCCTCCCCGAGGAGCGAGGCGAGTCCGGCGTAGCAGAGAACGTCTCCGCCCACCGGATGCACGAAGAACAGCGGAGGTCTGCTCCCTCCGGTCCTGACCGGAACGAGGGCCGTACGCCGCAGTCCGGTTCCCGCGTCGCGGACCGCCTGCGCGAGCAGCGCGATCGTCGGGCGGGCGAACAGGGCGGAGAGCGGAAGGGAGCACCGCAGCCGGCTGTGGATGCGAGCCGTGAGACGCACGGCGAGCAGCGAGTTACCGCCGAGGGCGAAGAAGTCGGCGTGCACCCCGATGGGCGAGTCGGGAAAGAACTCCGTCCAGATCGAAGCGAGTTCCGATTCGACGTCGTCCCGCGGCGCGACCGCCGCGCCGTTGTCGGTGCGCGTCCCCGGCACGGGCAGCGCCGCCCGGTCGACCTTGCCGTTCGCGGTGAGCGGCAGCCGGTCGAGCACCAGGATGTGCTGGGGCACCATGTAGGCGGGAAGCACCTTGCCCAGCGCCTCGCGCAGGTCGTCGGCCGCGTCACGCTGATCGTGCCCGTCCTCCAGCACCGCGTACGCGACAAGTTGCTTGGCGCCCTGGCGCTCGCCCGTGGCGGACACG
The DNA here is from genome assembly GCF_053592415.1 of Streptomyces sp. NPDC002690. Classification (NCBI taxonomy): domain Bacteria; kingdom Bacillati; phylum Actinomycetota; class Actinomycetes; order Kitasatosporales; family Streptomycetaceae; genus Streptomyces; species Streptomyces sp. NPDC002690. The sequence goes on from NZ_JBSFVR010000010.1 coordinate 17,565, forward strand.
GCGGCGGCCCGTACTCCGCCGCATTGCAGCAGCGCCGCCTCGACTTCGCCGAGCTCGATCCGGTAACCCTGGATCTTCACCTGGAAGTCCTCCCGGCCCAGGAACTCGATGGTTCCGTCCGGCGTGTAGCGCCCGAGGTCGCCGGTCCGGTAGAGCCGTTCGCCGGTCGTGGGGTGCCGCAGAAACGCGGTGCGGGTCTTGGCCTGGTCGCCGAGGTAGCCGCGGGCGAGGCCGGCACCGCCGATGTACAGGTGGCCCGGCACCCACACGGGACACGGCTGCATCGCATCGTTGAGTACGTGGAACTGCTGACTGCGCATCGGCTTGCCGTACGGAACGCTCGTCCATGCGGGATCGAGCTCGCCGACGGGATGGAGGATCGACCAGATCGACGCTTCCGTCGCCCCGCCCAGGCTCCACACTTCCGTCTCCGGAGCCAGGGTGCGGATGCGGTCGGGAAGGGTGACGGGAATCCAGTCTCCGCTCATCATCACCGTGCGCAGCGCGAACGTGTCGCCCAAGCCCTCACTCAAGGCGTATTCGGTGAACATGTCCATGAGGGAGGGGACGCTGTTCCACAGGGTGACCCGGTGGTCGGCGACGAGCCGCGCCCAGCGCCCGGGTTCGCGGTGGGCCTCCGGCTCCGGCAGGACCACGGCGCCGCCGGCGGCCAGGATGCCGAACACGTCGTACACCGAGAGGTCGAAGTTGAGCGCGGACAGGGCGAGCACCCTGTCCTCCTCCGTCACGCCGAAGCGGTCGTTGACGTCGAGCACCGTGTTCAGTGCGCCGGTGTGCTCGATCATGACGCCCTTCGGCGTGCCGGTCGAGCCCGACGTGAAGATCACGTACGCCAGATCCTCCGGGCAGGCGCCCGACGGTCCCTGGGGTCGCGCGTCCAGCGCTTCCGCCTCCGGCCCGTCGACGTTCAGCCGCACGGTGTGGTCCGGCCACTCGACCCGCTCGGCCACGCCGCTCTGGGTGAGGACGAGTGTGATGCCCGCCGTCTCCATCAGCAGTCGCAGCCGCTCCGCCGGGACCGCCGCGTCGATCGGCACGTAGGCCGCTCCGGACTTGAGCGCGCCTATCACCGCGGCGACCTGCTCCCAGCCCTTCTCCATCACGATGCCGACGAGCGAGCCCGGGCCCGCTCCCTGTCCGCGCAGCCAGTTGCCCAGCCGCTCGGTGTGCGTATCGAGTTCCCCGTAGGTGAGCGTGCGGTTCACCGCGATCACCGCCGTGCGCTCCGGATGAAGGGCGGCGTGGCGGAGAAACGGCTCGTGCAACAGGCCGGTGGGCAGCGGGGCCCCGGTGGCGTTGACCTCCCGGCGCGTGGCGAGATCGGCGTCGGGGACGAGGACCGGTGCGGGGCCCTGCCACGCCCGCTCGTCGTGGCACAGTCCGTGCAGGACCTCGACGTAGGCGGCGAACATGGCGTCGACCATGCCGTCGGGGAAGAGCTCCTCGATGACGTCCCAGTTCACGATGAGCGCGCCCGCGTCCTCGACGACCTGGTGGTCGAGCCACACCTGGGGCGTGCGGATGGAGCTGGATACCTCCCGGCCACCGCTCCCGAGCGAGACCAGGTGCTGGGCGAGTCCGGTGGCCGCCGCGGAGTCTTCCTTGGCCGCGAAGTTGACGGTGCTCGCGAAGACCACGGGCATGGCTGCCCGGCCGGCGCCTCCGCGTACCCGCTGAAGTTCGCGGAGCACCTCGACTCCACTCACATGGCTGTGTTCGAGGTCGTTCCACAGTTGCCGCTGCACCCGTTCGGCGCGGGTGGAGAAGCCGTCCGTCGCGGCGCTGTCGATCTCCAGCAACGTGGTGGCGCTGAAGTTCCCCACCACGTTGCCCACGTCCGGGTGCAGGGGAAGCCGGTTGAAGAACAGGACGTTGAGGGTGAACCGGCTCGATTTGCTCCACGCCGCGAGTACCTGCGCGTACGCGGTACACAGCGCCGCCGAGGGGGTGACGCCGGCCGCCGAAGCGAACTTCTTGAACCGCGCCCAGCTGTCCGCCGCGATGCGGTCCGAGCGGTGGGCGAACGTCGGCCGGTCGAGGGACGCGGGGTCCTTGACCAGGGGCAGTTCGGGGGCGGGTGGCAGCGATGCGACGCGCTCGCGCCAGTACCGCAGAGACTCCTCGTGCAGCGCGGTGCCCTCGATGGAGCGCGCGGTCACCACGTAGTCCCGGTATGTCAGGGGGACTTCGGGCAGAGCGGTTGCTCCGTCGCGGTAGGCGTCCGCCCACTCGCGGAAGAGGAGCGACGTGCTCCAAGCATCGATGATCAGCGCGTCGAGGCCGATGTGCAGGCGGGTGACGCGTTCGTCGACCAGCGTGGCCCGGACGTCGAAGAGCGGCCAGCGCGCGGTGTCGAACACCTGGTCCCTGACGTCCTCGTGGATCTGTCGCAGCCGATGGTCCCGCTCCTCCTCTCCGCACGGACGGAGGTCGGTGGTGGGCATCAGGTAGTCCGGCACCTCGGGGAGCACCCTCTGGTGCCCGTCCTCCGTCATGACGGCGCGCAGCATGTCGTGGCGGGCGATCATCGTCCGGAACGACTCGGTGAGACGCTCCAGATCCACCCCTTCCACGTCCACCTCGATGAAGAAGTACGTCGAGACGTTGCCGAGCTCGAACGCGCTCGACCGGCCGACCAGGTACGCCTGCTGCAGGTCGGTCAGCGGGAACGGCTCGTAGCGGCTGGACTCGTCCGGGACCAGCGTGGGAAGTCCGCCGTCCTCCGGGGCGGGCGAGACGGCCCCTTCGCCGCCCCCGGTCTCCTCGGCCAGCAGTCCGAGGATTTCGTCACCGAGCGTATGCACGCTGCGGCCGTCGAGGAAGATCACGAGGGGGAGCGAGACCCCCAGCCCGGCGGAGAGGGCCTCCTTCACTTCGAGGGCCATGAGCGAGTCCAGGCCGAGATTCTGCAAGGGTTCGTGAGCGTCCAGACCGGCCTCGTCGGCCCCCAGGGCGCGGGCCACCGTGTGGACCAGGAGCTTCCGTACCGCCTCAGGGCCCGAGGGCCGTGCCTGCGCGATCGCGGGCACGGCGGCGGTCCTCCGGTCGCCGGCACGCTGCTCCGGGGGCGCCGCCCGCTCCAGTTGATCGCGGTCCGCGCGCCGGAGACAGACGCCGTCCGCCTCGGCCAGCACTCGACCCTGGTCGTCGTAGAGCCGGACTTCGGCCAGCAGCATCGCGGAGGGGTCGGACGAGGGCAGCAGCCTGACCCAGCAGTGCGTCACGCCGTCGCCGGGACCGCGGTGCAGCAGGAAACGGTCGATGCCGACCAGCATGTACGTGGCGTCTTCCGGGCTGTCCGGGGGCAGACACGCGAAGAGGGTCTGGAAGAGCGCGTCCGTCAGACCGGGATGCAGCCGGTAGGCGTCTTCTCCCGGGCGCGGGGCTCTCATCCGGGCCACCGCCTCGCCCGGGCCCCGGTGGATGTGCTCCACCCACTGCGCGGAGGGGCCCAGATAGAGCTTGCGCCGCCACATGCGGTGGTAGAAGTCGCCGCCGGTGATCTCCTCGGTGAGCCGGCCACGCAAGGCGCTCAGGTCGGCGTCGGCGGTTCGCGAGCCCTGCCCCGGTGTCATCCTGCCTTGGGCGTGCAGGACCCACCGCGCGTCGTCGCCCTGGCCGTCGGCGGCGAAGTAGCGGTAGGACACGCGCTCCTCCTGGGCGTCGTCCCGCTCCACCACCAGGTTGACGTCGGCCTGGGCACCCGGCTGCAGGATCAGGCTCTGCAGGACCAGGCAGTCCTCGACCAGCACCGGCCCCGAGCCGAACAGTTCCCTGCCCGCCTCGAACGCCGTCTCCAGGTAGACCCCGATGTTGACCACCGGCAGCCCGTCCATCACACAGTCGCCCACACACGGGTGAGCCTCGGTTCCGAGCCGCGAGGAGAACTGTGCTGCCGCCAGAGGGGACGGCACTCGTTCACCGAGCAGCGTCGCGGACGGAGCCGGGGACGGGACCTCTGCGGCGGCGGTTCTGCGCCGGCTCGCGCGGTACCAGTGGCGGTCGCGCTGGAAGGCGTACGTGGGCAGTTCCACCAGGCGGCGGCCGCGCCGCGCGTCGTAGCGCTCCCAGTCGACGACGGCGCCTCTGGTGAAGAGGGCGCCCAGGCTGTCCAGGGCCACACGCCAGTCGTCGTGGCGGGGGCGGACCGACGGCAGGAACATCGCTTCCTCCCGCTGCCCGTCGCCGGTAGCGCTCTTCAGGAAGCGCATGGCCAGACCGGTCAGCGTGGGGGCGGGGCCGATCTCCAGGAAGGTCCGGTAGCCCTGTCGGTGCAGCGAGTTCATCCCGTCGTGGAACCGGACCGCCCCGCGCGCGTGCTCGCGGAGATAGCGGGCGGAGAAGGCGTGCTCTCCTTCCAGGACGTCCCCGGTGACGTTGGAGATGAGCGGGATCCGAGGGGCGCGGAACACCACGCCCTCCGCCGCCCGTTCGAAGGCGTCGAGCGCGGGGTCCATGAGCGGTGAGTGAAAAGCGCGGTTGACCGTCATGCGTTTCGCCCGCACGCCTTGGCCCGCCAGTTCCCCGAGCAAGGTCTCGACCGCCTGGACGCTGCCCGAGACCACCACGCTCTCCGGTCCGTTCACCGCCGCGAGCGCCAGCTCGTCCTCGAAGGGCCGCAGCGCCTGAGCCACCAGCTCTTCCGGGGCGAACACGGTGGCCATGGCTCCCTCGCCGGCCAGCTCGTGCATGAGCCGGCCCCGGTGCGCGGCCAGCCGGAGCGCGTCGTCGAGATCCAGGACGCCCGCGACGCAGGCCGCGACCAGTTCGCCGATGCTGTGGCCGAGGACGGCGGAGGGCTCCACGCCCCAGGAACGCCACATCTCGGCCAGGGCGTACTCGACGGTGAAGAGCGCGGGTTGCGTCCAAGAGGTGTCGTGGATGAGGCCGGCGTCTTCCGGTGCCGGGTAGAGCACGGACAGCAGAGGGCGGTCCAGCAGCGGGTCGAGTACATCAGCACAGTGATCGACCACCCGGCGGAAGACGGGCTCCGTGTCGTAGAGAGTGCTTGCCATGCCCGCGTACTGCGAGCCCTGTCCGGTGAAGAGGAAGGCGACGCGCGGCCGGTCACCCGCGCGGACGAGCCCTTGACGGCTTCCGGCGGGCTGCTCCCCGGCCGCGAACTGGGCCAGCCGCTGCCCCATCTCCTTCGCGGAGGAGGCCGTGACCGCCAGCCGGTGCGGGAAGGCCGACCGGCCGGTGGCGGCGGTGAAGGCGATGTCTCCGAGTTCGGCGTCGGTGGCGTTCGCGAGCCGGTCGCCGTACCGGTCCGCCAGGGCGGTGAGCGCCGCCGGGGACTTCGCGGAGAGGGTGAGCACCTGCGCCGAGCGCTCGGGTACCGCGTCGTCGGCCGGCAGGGCCTCGTCCGCGGGTGCCTCTTCGATGATCAGGTGGGCGTTCGTCCCGCTCGCACCGAAGGAGCTCAGTCCGGCGAGGCGGGGTCTGTTCCCCCGGGGCCAGGGCACGCCATCGGTGGGAATCTCGACGGGAAGTTCCTCGATGCCTATCTCGGGGTTGATCTCGGACAGGTGCAGGTGGGGGGGAATGCGCTCGTGCCGCAGGGATTGCACGACCTTGATGAGCCCCGCGACACCCGCGGCCGGCTCCAGGTGCCCGACGTTGGTCTTGACGGAACCGACCATGAGCGGAGCCGAGTCGCCCCGGTCTCCGAGGACGGCGCCCAAGGCGCGGAGTTCCAAAGGGTCACCGAGGGGGGTCCCTGTGCCGTGCGCCTCGACGTAGTCGATCTGGGCCGGCTCGACGGAGGCGGCCCGCAGGGCCTGGCGGACGACCGCCTGCTGGGCCGAGGCGTTCGGCACGGTGACGCCGCTGCTGCGGCCGTCCTGGTTGACGGCTGAACCGCGGATGACGGCAAGGATCCGGTCGCCCTGGGCGCGGGCGTCGGAGAGCCTTTTCAGCACGACGACCCCGCAGCCCTCGCCGCGGACGTAACCGTCGGCGCCGGCGTCGAACGTCTTGCACCGGCCGTCCGGCGCCAGCATGTGGGCCTTGGAGGCGACGACGAACCACTCGGGCGAGAGCAGCACGTTGACGCCGCCCGCCAGGGCCAGGTCGACTTCGCCGGATCGCAGGCTCTGGCAGGCCAGGTGCACTCCGACCAGGGAGGAGGAACAGGCCGTGTCGACCGAGAGACTCGGGCCGTTCAGACCGAGCCAGTACGACAGCCGGCCGGCCGCGAACGTGGACGCGTTGCCGGTGAGGCTGTACGCCTCCAGGTCCGCGGGGTCGACCTGCTGCATCATCGACTGCGTGTAGTCGTACGTCGTGATCCCGAAGTACACGCCGGTGTCCGAGCCCATGAGCCCTGCCGGAGCCTGCCCGGCGTGTTCCAGGGCCTCCCAGCCGACCTCCAGCAGCAGGCGCTGCTGCGGGTCGAGGGCGGCGGCCTCCCGGGGCGAGATGCCGAAGAACGCCGGGTCGAACCGGTCGATTCCGTCGAGGAACCCGCCGCGTCGCGTGGACATCTTCCCCGCCGCGTCGGGATCGGGGTCGTAGAACTGACCGGCGTCCCACCGGGAAGCCGGAATGTCACCGATGCCGTCTCCGCCGCGGTTCAGGAACTCCCAGAACTCCTCGGGATTCTCGGCCCCGCCCGGCATGCGGCATCCCATGCCGACGATGGCGACGGGCTCCGTCATGGTTGCCTTCGACGCGTCCAGTTCCGCGCGCAGCCTGCGGATCTCCCGCAGGCTCTGGGCAAGGACATTCTGCTTTTCGAGGCCGTTCTCGGTCATCGGGAACCTCCTGCGGTACGGGTCGAGGCGCGGACTTCGTCGGCCAGGAGCGCCAGGAGCTCTTCTTCGGTCAGGTCGTCCATGGAGTTCGGGGCGGCCGGGGCGGACGTCGCGGCTCGGGGGGGCGACGGCAGCACAGGATCGGAGCCCGGTGCGACGGACGTCTGACGCCGGGACGGCTCGACGAGCCCCCACAGGTGCGCGGAGAGCGCCCCTACCGACGGGTGCTCGAACATGACGGGGGCCGGCAGTTTGCGTCCGAATCCGGCTTCGAGCCTGTTGCGCACGCGGGCGGCGAGCAGCGAGTCCATACCCATCTGGAAGAAGCCCGCATCGAGGTCGACGCGGTCCGGGGGCATCGACAGCACATCGCACACGGCATCCCGTACGAAGCGGGTGACCGCTTCGGGGCGCTCGGCCTCCGCCATGGCCGTCAGACGGTCGAGCAGTTCCGCGGTCGGCCCCGTTTCCGGCCGGTCCGGCTGCTGGGGGGCCGGAGCGACCGACTGGGGCGAGGCGGTCGGCGCGGGCCGCTCCCCGGCCTCCCGGAACCAGAACCGTTCGTGTTGCCAGGCGTACCCAGGAAGCGGGACCGGGCGGGAACGCGGCGGCCGTACCCGTTCCTCGGCGGGCACCGGGATGCCCTGTGTGCGCAGCGCGCCGAGTATTTCGAGCATGCCGTGGCTCTCGGGCTCGTCCCTCCGCATGGCGGGCAGCGCCAGCCCCTCGCGCCCGGCGGACTCGAAGCCCTGCTCGACCGCGGACAGGAGAGTGGGGTGCGGACTCATCTCCATGAACACGCCGTGTCCCTCGCCGATGAGGGTCCCCAGGGCGTCCCAGAACAGCACGGGCTCGCGGAGGTTGCGGAGCCAGTAACCGGCGTCGAAGTCCGAACCGTCGGACCACATTCCGGTGACGGTCGAGAGGATGGGGACGCGGGATCGACGCGGCGTCAGCCCCGCCAGGTCGGCGAGGAGCTCGTCCCGCAGAATGTCGACCTGGGGGCTGTGCGAGGCGACGTCCACCTTCACGGGCCGGCAGAACACATTGCGCTCGCGGAGTTCCTCCGCGAGCTCGACCAGGGTCGACGGGTCACCCGACAGCACCGTGGACGTCGGACTGTTGCTGACGGCCACGGACACCTTGTCGTGGAGTCCTTCGACGAGCCGCCCCGCGTCCTCCCGGGGCAGGGCTACCACCAGCATGGCGCCTTGGCAGCTGATGCGGCGCAACAGGGCGCTGCGTCGGCAGATCACGCGGGCGGCGTCCTCCAGGGTGAGCGCTCCGGCCACGTGGGCGGCAGCGACCTCCCCCATGCTGTGACCGACCACCGCGTCAGGTTCCAACCCGAAGGAACGACATCGCGCGGCGAGTCCGACCGCGACAGCGAAGAGGGCGGGCTGGATCATGTCGATGCGGTCGAGCCGGGCATTGCCGTCGAGCCGCAGCACCTCGTCGATGATCGAGCGGCCACCCAGCCACTCGCGCATCACGTGGTCGCATTCGGTCACGGCCTCACGGAAGGCCGGACAGGTACGCAGCAGTTCACGGCCCATGCCGGCGCGCTGGGATCCTTGCCCCGGAAAGACGAAAACGGTCCGGTCCGCGATGGAGTTCGACGCCCGTCCGGTGACGACTCCGGCCGGCTCCTCCCCGTCGAGCCACCGCGTCAGCCGGTCTGCCGCCTCGACGTGCGAGCCGGCCACGACCGCGAGCCGGTGCTCGTGCAGGGACCTGCGCACGGTCGCGGTGTGCACGGTTTCCGCGAAGGAGTGGCGCTGCCCCTCGGCCGACAGCAGATGGTCGCGGTAGGCCCGGGCCATGGGCACGAGTGCGTTGGCGGTGGCCGTGGACACCGGCAGGAGCCAGGGGCCCTCTTCGGCCGCGGAATCGCTGTCCGGGGCTCCGGTGTCCGCCGGGGCGGGGCCGAGAACGACATGCGCGTTGGTGCCGCCCGCCCCGAACGAGCTGATCGCCGCGTGGCGCTGGTCGTCGGGTACGTCCCAGGACCGCAGGGACGTCGGTATGGACAGCCGGGTGCCGTCGAGATCGATGTGTGGGTTGAGGGTGGAGAGGTGCAGGTGCGGTGCGATCGCGCGGTGATGGATGCTCAGGGCCGCCCGGATCAGGCCGGCCATGCCGGCCCCCGCCTCCAGGTGGCCGATGTTCGTCTTCACCGAGCCGAGCGAGCACGGCGCCGCACCGGCGCTCGTGTCCCCGTAGACCGCGCTCAGGGCCTCGACCTCGATCGGGTCGCCCAGCACCGTTCCGGTGCCGTGGGCCTCCAGCAGGGTCACCTGGGAGGGTTCGATCCGCGCGTTGCGCAGCGCCTGTGTGATCACGGCACGCTGGGCTCGCCCGTTGGGGGCGGTCAGACCGTTCGTCAGGCCGTCCTGATTGACCGCGGACCCGCGGATCACCGCCCAGATCCGGTCCCCGTCCGCCTCCGCGTCGGAGAGCCGTTTGAGGACCAGTACGCCGACCCCCTCGCCTCGGGCGTAACCGTTGGCCGTGGCGTCGAAGGTCTTGCACCGGCCGTCCGGTGCGAGGGGCAGTCCCTTGGCGTGCGCCAGGGCCAGACGGGGCGACAGGATGAGGTTGATCCCGCCGACCACGGCGGTGTCGCAGTCCTGGCCGCGCAGGCTCTGGCAGGCGAGATGCACCGCCACGAGCGAGGAGGAGCAGGCGGTGTCGACCGTGAGGCTGGGGCCGCGCAGATCGAAGAGGTAGGAGAGACGGTTGGAGATGATGCAGTTCGTCCCGCCGACCACGGTGTACGTGTCGATCCCGGCGGCGTCCTCCAACTGGAGTTGGAGGTAGTCGGAGGCGTTGGCGCCCACGAAGACGCCGGTCTGACTCTCCCTGAGCGCCTCCCGGGTGAGCCCCGCCGACTCCATCGCCTCCCAGGCCACTTCGAGGAAGTGCCGCTGTTGCGGATCCATCCGGGCCGCCTCGCGCGGCGAGATGCCGAAGAAGTACGGGTCGAATCCGTCGACCTCGTCGATGAAGCCCCCGTACGCCGGCGCCACGTCTTCGGCGCGCTGCGTCCGGCGCAGGTCCCAGCGGTCCCGGGGCACCTCCCCAATGGTGTCGACGCCCTCCGACACCACCTTCCACAGGTCGGCGGGCGATGCCACGCCTCCGGGCAGCCGGCAACTCATGCCGACGATCGCGATGGCTTCCCGCTTCTGGCGCTCCAGCACGTCGATCTTCCCGCGCAGTTGCCGAACGGCCGCGAGGGCCTTGGCGACGGGGGTTTCGGGGGCAGCCGTGGACCCGCTCGGGGTCGCACGAGAGGTGCCGCTCATCAGATGGTCTCCATACGCTCGTTGAGCTCAGCGAGTTCGTTTTCGAGGAGTTCTTCGGGGGTCGCGGCGGAAGGCTGCGCCGGTTCGTCGCCGCCACGTCTCCGTGCGGGCGGGACCGGAGGCGGGGGGCCGGCGACGGCCTCGTCCTGGAGGCCCAGCTTCTCGGCGAGGAACGGAACGATGTCGCGGACCGTCGGGTAGTTCCAGATCAACGTGGCCGACAGAGGGACCCCGAAGGCCCTTTCGAGACGGTTGCGCAGTTCCTGGGACATGAGGGAGTCGATCCCGAGGGCCTTCAGTGGTCGGGCCGGGTCGATCCGGCGCACGGGGAGCTTCACCACGTGGGCGATGTTCTCCCGGACGGAGGATTCGATCGCCGCTCGGCGTTCCGGGCCCGGGGGAAGTGACGCGAGGAGAGTCCGCAGCTCATCGGCCGGGGCCGTCGGGGTGCCCGCCGCCCCTTCGTCCGTGCCGGTGGAGCGCGGTGCGGCCATGACCGGTACGGATGCCAACCGTACGATCCGCAGCCCGGCGACCTCCGCGAGCGGAGTGCCGTCGGGGGCGTACACCCGGACGTCGACTTCTCGTCGGGCGTCACCGTCGCCACGGCTGACGGCGTGCGCCCACACCTCTCCCCGGATCGTGCCGAACACCGTCACCCGGCCGATCCCTTCGCTGAGGAATCCGCCTTCCATGCGCCACTCGGTCCCGAGCAGCGGTGCGACGGCCGCTTGCAGCGCGGAGTCCAGGAGGGTGGGGGACACGAGGTAACCGGCGACGTGTCGCTGGGCCTGGGTGTCGGCCCCGATCCTCGCCAGACTCTCGGTGGCGGAGCGAGCCACGTGGCTGATTCCCCTGTACGCGGGCCCGTAGCCCAGGCCACAGTCGGCCAGGTACCGGTAGTAGGCGGAGCCGTCGGCGGATTCGGGCATCCGCTCGGACAGGCCGCCGATGTCGACGCGTTTCGGAGGTCTGTTCCGCGCCGGGGCCGACACCGACGCCTGACCCACACAGACCGGACCGTTCTCGGTCAGGTGGAAGAAGCGGATGCGCGCCCCCTCCGGCCGTGTGCCTTCCAGCACCACTTGGATCGGACGGGGGGCGTCCTCGGTGAGGATCACCGGCTGCTGGAAGAGGACGTCGGACAGGTCGTGCCCGTGGTCGCCGAACACCTGGCGCACCGCCGCGAGTCCCATCTCGACGAAGGCCGCGCCCGGCACGAGAGCGGCCCCGCCGATCCGGTGGTCCCCCATGCCCGCCGTCCCGACGCCGAGGTTCACCTGCCAGTAGTGGGTGCCCGGCTGGATGGCCGAGTCGATACGGCCGCCGAGCAGCCCCCGGGACGGCCCGGGGGCCGTTCCGCGATTCCGGCTGGATGCCCCGTGCCAGAAGCGCTCCCGCTGCCACGGGTAGTGCGGCAGTTTCCGGCCTCGCCGTGCGGGGGTGAGGGCGCGGTCGACGCGCGTCGCTCCGCCCAGGGTGTGCAGTTGTCCGAGAGACGTGAGCAGGGTGTCCCGCTCGTTCGCGTTGCGACGGAGCGAGGGGAGCACCATCGCTCCCTGGCCGGCTTCGGCGGCGACTTGGTCGACGGCGGGCAGCAGGATGGGATGCGGGCTCATCTCCACGAAGACCTCGATGCCTTCGCGCACCAGACGGGCGATCTGGTCGCCGAAGAGCACGGGCTCGCGGAGGTTGTCGGCCCAGTAGTCCGCGGTCATCTCCGGGCCGGCCGTCACCGTACCGGTGACGGTCGAATAGACCGGTACCGTCCCGGGCCGGGGAGTGAGTCCGTCGAGCACGGCGAGCAGATCGGGCCGCAGCGGGTCCATCTGGGGGCTGTGCGAAGCCACGTCCACCTTGACCCACCGACAGAAGATCTTGTCGGCCTCCAGGCGCACGGCGAGATCGGCCAGAATCTCCTTGTCGCCGGAGAGCACCGTGGACCGGGGGCTGTTGTTGACGGCGACCGAGACCAGGTCCTCCAGGCCGAGGAGGAGTTCGCGCGCCTCGGCCACGGTGAGCTCGACGGCGAGCATCGCGCCTTGCCCGCTGGCGCGGCGCAGGAGGCTGCTGCGCAGACAGATGATCCGGGCCGCGTCCTCGACGCTCAGCACCCCCGCGACGTGGGCTGCCGCGACCTCTCCCATGCTGTGGCCGACCACCGCGTCGGGCTCGACGCCCCAGGAGCGCCACAGGGCCGCGAGCGCGACCTCGACCGTGAACAGCACGGGCTGCACGACGTCGATGCGGTCCACCGTCAGTTCCGTGTCGAGTGAGGCCAGTTCGGACTCGATCGACCAGCCGAGGTGGACGCGGGCCGCCGCGTCGCACGCTCTGACGGCGGCACGGAACACCGGTTCCGTGCGCATGAGTTCTCGCCCCATACCGGCCCATTGGGAACCCTGGCCCGGGAAGACGAAGGCGATTCGGGGCCTGCTCTCCGCGGCACGGTCGGAGACGTACAGATCCGGTGTGTCCTCGCCGCGGGCGTGGGCTCTCAGGGCTTTGGCGAGTTCCGCTTCGGACTTCGCCGGGATCGCGAGCCGGTACGGGTGGTGGGCTCTGCGCAGTGCGGCGTGTGCCAGTGCCGGCAGGCCGCCGGTGCGGGTCTCCGTGTCCGGGCCGGGGGTGGCCAGGCGGTCGGCGACAGCGCCGGCGAGGTCGCCCAGGGCTTCGGGGGACTTGGCGGACAGGGTGAACAGCTCGCTGACGGGCTCGTCCCGGGTGTCCGGCAGTCGCACCTTCACGCCGAGCCGTCCGAGCGCGTCCAGGGTCTCGATCAGCCCGGTACGGTCGTCCGGTCCACGCCGCATGGTGGTCATGACCGTGGCGGTGCGTCCCAGGTCGTCGACGCTCTGCTGGAGGGCCGACGAGAGCACCGGGTTGGTACTTATCTCCAGCAGGACATCGAACTTCTGACCGAGCAGGTACCCGGTCGCGTCGGCCAGTCGCACCTGGTCGCGGAGATTTCTCACGAAGTAGGCCGGGTTCACGTCTCGCCAGTCGAGGGGCGTACCGGTCACCGAGGAGATGACGGGGATACGACCGGGTCCCGCAGTCAGTCCGGCAAGCGCCTGCTCCAAGTCGGCCATGATGGGGTCGATCGCCGGGCCGTGGGCGGGCAGATCGACGCGGATCATGGCGCAGAGCACCTTCTCCGACTTCAGCTGGGCGACGAGTTCGACGAGTTCGGCGCGGTCGCCGGCCAGTCCCGTGGTACGCGGGCCGTTGTGGGTCGCGACGCATATGGAGGAGTTCGTCGCCGCGAGACGTCGCTCCATCGTGGCCGCAGAAAGCTCGACGACAGCCATCCCGCTGTCCGGGTTCGCCACCCGGCGCTGCTGGTCGCTGTAGTGGTGCACGAGTCGCACGGCCGTGGGCAGATCGAGCACACCGGCGATGACGCACGCGGCGATCTCTCCGAGGCTGTGGCCGACGACCGCGTCGGGACGCACACCGGCGGCCTCCAGCCACGCGGCCATGCCTACCTGGATGGCGAAGACGATGGGTTGCATGACACCCACGTCGTCCGTGCGGGCACGGTCCTCGTCCAGGAAGAGTTCCTCGACCAGTGACCACCCCGTGTAGCGGGCGAGTTCCCGGTCGCAGCCCTCCAGGACCGAGCGGAAGACCGGTTCGGTGCGGAAGAGGTTTCGGGCCATGCCCACCCACTGCTGGCCGTACGGCGAGCAGACGAAGGCGATCCGGGGGCGCCCCGGGATGCTTCGTGCGGAGTTGTCGGCGAGCAGGACCGGGGCCGGCTCATGGTGCCCCTCGACCACCACGTGGACGTTGGTACCGCCCCAGCCGAAGGCGCTCACCCCGGCGAAAAGCTCTCCGTCCTCCGGCCAGTCCTCGGCCGCCGTCGGAACCTTGAGCCGCAGTTCGTCGAAGGGGATGTGCGGGTTCGGGTTTTCGAAGTGCAGGTTCTGCGGCACTCGCCGGTGTTTCAGCGTCAAGGCCGTCTTGATGAAACCCGTGATACCCGCAGCCGCCTCCAGGTGCCCGACGTTGGTCTTCACGGAACCGATGCGTAGCGGGCTGCCTTCCGGGCGGCGCACTCCGAGCACCGCGCCGAGAGCCATGGCCTCGATCGGGTCACCCAGCGCCGTACCCGTGCCGTGCGTCTCCACGTAGTGCACCAGCGCCGGGTCCACGCCGGCGCGACGGTAGGCGGACCTCAGCACCTCTTCCTGCGCCGCCGGGTTGGGCGCGGTCAGCCCGTTGCTGAGTCCGTCGTTGTTGGTGGCGGTGCCGCGGATCGTGCACCAGATGTCGTCCCCGTCCGCCAGGGCGCGGGAAAGCGGCTTGAGGACGACGACTCCGCATCCCTCGCCCCGGCCGAAGCCGTCCGCCCGTTCGTCGAACGCCTTGCACCGGCCGTCCGGCGACAGGCCACCGAACTTGCTCAGGGACACCATGGTCTCGGGGCTCAACAGCAGGTTGACGCCCCCGGCGATGGCCATGGACGACTCACCGCTCCAGATGCTCTGACAGGCGAGGTGCAGGGCCAGCAGGGAGGACGAGCAGGCCGAGTCGAGTACGACGCTGGGGCCGCGCAGCCCGAGGGTGTACGAAAGCCGATTGGCGACCATATTCAGGGCCTGCCCCGTGGCGGAGTGGGAGGACAGGTCTCGGGGGCCACCGGAAGCGAGGTCGCGGTAGTCGTGCCAGATCGCCCCGGCGAACACGCCGGTGTCGCTTCCGGCGAGGATGCTCTCCGTGACGGATGCGTCCTCAAGCGCCTCCCAGGCTACTTCCAGAAAAACTCTTTGTTGCGGGTCCATTTCTTGGGCTTCTCTGGGAGAGATCCCGAAGAACAGTGGATCGAATTCATCTATGCGACCGTCCAGGAATCCGGCTTCGGTGGTCGTCATTTCCTCCAGGAGCTCGGGAATCGCGCCGTCAGGAGACCCGATCTCCCATCTCCCTTCAGGGACCGGGCGGACCGCGTCGATACCCGTTTCCAGCAGGCGCCAGAATTCGTCGAGGTTGCGTGCGCCGGGCAAACGGCAGGCCATGCCGACGACCGCGACGGGCTCGTCCCGGCGGCCCGCGCCCGCGGTCGTGGGCGACTTCGTCTCCGTCGCCGGTTCGGCGCCCTCGCCCGACACCACCCGGTCGGCCAGCGCTTCGATGGTGGGGTGCGCCCACAGAAGAGCAGGCGACCAGTGCTTTCCGGTCAGGCGGGACAGGGTTGCCATGAGGCTAGTGGCCCGCATCGAGTCCATCCCCGCCCGGGCGAAGAGTTCGTCGTCGCGAACCTCGCCGACCGGCCTGCCCACCAGGGCGGCGACCTCGGTGCGGAGCCAGGCGGAGACACCTCCACGCGTATCCAGGTCCGTGCCGGCCGCTGCCCTCTCGGTATCGCCAAATGCCACCGTTCCCCCGTCCTCGACGACGCGGGCACCCAAAAGGTCGGCAGGGAATTGATGTCCACCGAATCTGAGGAGATTTCGGATGGATCCACCCCGCCACCTGCGGATGCCCTGCCTCACCTGCATGGTCTACGCGAGAGACATTACGTAGGCAGATCTTCATAAGTCAAGGTGCTTTACTCGCGGTCAGCGCATGCGCATTTGGACTATTCGATTCCGCCGGATTTGCCGCCATTCGCCAAGGCGTTCGGTTTCGGTGCGGACGACCTGGACTACGCACGGTTATCTGGACTCTTGAATTCCATGTGTCAATCATGGCCAAGTCGGTGACGCGAAGGTGCCCGCCGCGATATACGCAGGCGGGCACCTTCGTGGGAGGTCGGAGATCGGAGTCGCGCAGCCCTCAGGCGCGTGCGGCAGGGGCCTCCTCGGTCGACGCGGCGGGCTTGGCGGCCGGCGGCATGGGAGGCTTCGGAGCCGTCTTCGGCAGCCACCTCAGGGCCACGGCGGCGGACAGGAGGGCGGCAGCGGCGGCCAGGAACATGGTGACCTCCATGCCCGACAGATAGGTGTCCACGGCCTTGTCGATCAGTGCGGGAGCCTGATCCCCGAGCTTCGCGGCGTTCACCGCGCGCAGAGTGCCACCGATCGAACCGGACGCCTCCTCGCGCAGCGGCGCGGGGAGGACCTTCACGGAGTCCTCCATGCCCGAGCGGTAGACGCCACCGAGCACGCTGCCGATGACGGCGACTCCCAGTGCTCCGGCGACCTGACGCATCGTCTGCGAGACGGCCTGGCCCGCACCGGCCTTGACCGGGGGCACGACGGACATCAGCGAAGCGGTGGCGGGCGCCATGATGGAGCCCCAGCCCAGGCCGAAGACGAACTGCGCCACGATCAGCAGCCAGGTCGGCGTGTCCTCGGTGAACTGGCTCGTGATCAGGAAGGAGATCGCCATGACGACCGACCCCGCGGCCACGACGGCGCGCGGACCGAACCGCATCACGAGCTTGGGACAGCGGGCCGACATGAAGACGGAACCGATGCCCATCGGAAGCATGAGGAAGCCGGCCTCCATCGGCGAGAAGCCGAGTACCGCCTGGTAGTAGAACTGCGTGATGAAGATGGCACCGATCAGCGCGAAGAAGCAGAGCGCGATGGCGCCCGAGCCCGCGGAGAAGCGGGAGTTGCGCAGGAGGCTCACGTCCAGCGACGGCGCCGACATCCGCTTCTCGATCACCACGAGCAGTGCGATCAGCGCCAGGCCGCCGATGATGGAACCGAGCGTCTCGACGCCGAGCCAGTCGTTGTCCTCGCCGCCCGTGACGATGCCGTAGACGAGGAGGCCGACGGCGACCACGGAGAGCAGCACGCCGAGCGGATCGAACTTGGCGGGGGCGGGGTTCTTGGACTCGGGCACGAGCCAGACGATGAGAGCCAGGCCCACGGCGATCAGCGGCACGTTGATGAGGAAGATCGACCCCCACCAGAAGTGCTCCAGCAGCGCCCCGCCGAGCACCGGCCCCACGGCGAAGGCGACACCGGCCGCCCCGGCCCAGGCCGCGATGGCCTTCGGGCGCTCCATCGGCGGGAAGACGTGCATGAGGATCGCCAGCGTGACCGTCGGCACTACGGCCGCACCCACGCCCATGACGCTGCGCCACACGATGAGCTCACCGACCCCGTCCGCGTACGCGCCCAGGGCCGAGCTGACCCCGAACACCACGAGCCCGAAGATCAGGGTCCTTTTCCGGCCGAACCGGTCCGCGCACACCCCACCGGTGAAGAGGAAGGCCGCGAAGGTGATGAGGTAGGAGTCGAGGGACCACTGGAGCTCCGCGTTGGACGCGTCAAGGCTCTGCTGGATCGGGTTGAGCGCCACGTTGATGATCGTGAGGTCCATCACCACGATCAGTACGGTGACGGCGAGCAGTGCCAGGATCGCCCGGCGGCGCCCGCTGCTGATTTCGGGATTCATGACTGTCCTTGATGAAGTCGTGATTGGTTTACAGCGTGTGCCTCGGGCGCCCGTGCCCGTGGAGGGGGAACGACCGGAAAAGGCGACAGCCCGACCGGACCAACGGGGGGTGGCCTGGTCGGGCTGTCGGGGGCGGGAACCTACTGCGCCCAGGGGAGGGGGATCTTGTTGTCGCTGCCCGGCATCATGGCGCTGCCGCCGACCACCATGGCGACCAGCGCCTCCGCGCGGCCGCCGACCGCGGTGAGCTGTCGCACGGTGCCGGCGGAGAGGATGAGCGCCTGTCCGGCCTTGACCTGTTCGGTCTTGCCGTCGACCTCGACGGTGAACTCACCCGACAGCGGCATCCAGACCTGCTCGCGGTCGATGATGTGCACCGGGCTGGACGCGCCCTCGTCGAGAGCTACTCGCCAGGTGCTGACCTCGGCGCTCCCCTGGCTGGGGCCTGCCAGGGCGAACATCGACCCTGCGGGAGTGATGGTCGACCGCTGCTCGGTTTCACTGACGACGTACATGGAACCTCCGGTGTAAAGCTTCTTTACTTGCGACGAGTAAAGCTACTTTATAGGCGTGTGTCAAGATGAAGCGATGGAGACCAACGACCCCCTTGAGCGCACTCAGCTCACCTTCCTGCTCGGGATGGCATTCCAGCTGGTCCTCTCGGAGTTCGTGAGCCGCCTAGACGCCGCCGGTTACGCCGAGCTCCGCCCCGTGCACGGCCTGGTCTTCCAGGTGCTGCACGGTCCGGGCCTCACGAGCAGTGAGCTGGCCGAGCGGCTGGGGGTGACCAAGCAGGCAGCCGGCCAGATCATCGACGACCTGGAGAAGCGGGGCTACCTGGAACGCAGGCCCCACCCTGCGGGCGGCCGGCGCAAACTCGTCGTGCTCACGGGCAAGGCGATGGAACACCTGGCCGTGGCCGCCAGAATCCTGAACGAGCTGGAAGGGCAGCTCGCACGGCAGCTGCACGAAGCCGATCTCCAGGTCCCCCGCGCCGAACTCGCGGCCGTCATCCGTACGCTGGCCGGCGACTCGATCCCTCCGCTGCGCCCGGTCTGGTGACCCTGGACGAGCCCCGCGGACCTGGCCGTACGTGGGTGGCCGCGGCGAGGGCGGATGTTCGGCACCGGTGGCGGGACAGCCCTCAGTGCGTGGTGGCCGGGCCGTGTCCGACCATTCGCGTCGGCTCAGTCGGCGGCGACCAGGTGGGCGGTGCCGATCCGGGAGAGCCTCCGGATCGGTACGGCCAGAGCAGCCACCACCAGGGCGGTCGCCGCGAGCGTGGCCAGCAGCGCGGCGCCGGCGACCGTGGACAGGTGTCCGTGCAGCACGCCCCGGCCGAGGGTCAGCACCCCGGCCAGGCCGGCCACCGCACCTGACAGGCCGCCCAGGAGAGCCAGTCCGATGCCCTCGTAGAGGGTCAGCTTGGCCAGCTCCCGGCTGGACCAGCCGGTCGCCCGCAGCACCGCGAGATCCGCCGCGCGTTCGCGCTGCGAGAGGACCAGGACGTCGATGGCGCCGGCGGCGCCCAGCAGCAGGGAGAGGGCGACGCTGAGATAGTCGGCCCCGCGCGCCTGCGCCACCACGGCACTGCCGAGCAACGACCCGGCGACCTCGCCCCGGAAGGCCAGCGTCAGGGCGAGCAGCACCGTGAAGGCGGCCACTCCCAGCGCCAGCCCCGCCGCACCCAGCAGCGTGCGGCCCCGCACCCGCAGCAGGTTGAGCACGGCCAGTCCGGCCACCGAACGTACCGGGCGCGCACGGCGGACCGCCGTCACCGGGGGCCGGACGGCTTCCATCGGGCCCAGCCGGGTGGCGAGCCAGGCGGGGATCAGGCCCGCCGTCGTGGCCAGGAGAAGCGCCACCGGGAGTACGAGGAGCGACTTGGCGCCGGCTTCGGGCTGTCCCAGCGCCTGACCCAGCACGTACGCGAGCACCGCGCCCGCGGCTCCGGCGGCCAGCCCGATCACCGCCAGTTCGCCCAGGATCAGGCGGAGCACCTCGCCGCCGCTCCAGCCGAGGCAGCGCAACGTGCCGATCTCGGTGCGGCGCGAGCGCACCGAGGCCAGCGCCGCCTGGCCGAGGAAGAGCGCGCACACGACGAGGACCAGCACGAAGAGCACCGCGCTCTTGGTGTCCACCGCTCTGAGAATGCGCAGTGCCACACCCTTGGCGACCCAACGTTCCGTCACCCGCGCCGAGGTGCTCAGCGCCACCGCCTGCGGTGCGGGCGAGCTGCCGACGGTGACGTCCACCTGGAGCTGGGGGTAGGCGGCCCGGATCTTCCCGGCCACCGCGTTCACCCGTGCCCGGGACGCGGTGTCGACGCCGGTCACTCCGGCCACCCGGATTCTGATCGCGCTGACCGGCGCCTTGTCCTGGAGGCTCGGGACCCGACGGCTCCCGGTGAGCGCGGTGATGGAGTCCATGGTCGTCAGCATGGTGGGCGGCGGGCTGACGTAGCCGCCCAGGTTGCGGTCGGGCAGCAGTGGCTTGCCGTGGAGCTTCGCCCGGGTCGCGCCGTCCGCGCCGGTGACCTGCGGTGTCTGGTAGGTCTCCAACGGGGTGTCGGACAGGGGCGAGAAGCCGGGCAGCTTACCGGTGTCGTAGCGGCCGACCAGGCGGACGAAGGGATTGGGCAGACGCCCCGAGTCCTGTTGGTCACAGGTACCGAGTCCGATGCAGTCCGTGGAGGCGTGGCTGGTCACCTTCCGGTACTGGGTGCCCTGGTGGTTCTCCTCGGGGACGTTGGGGAACGGCTGCTGGTTCGAGTTGGTGATCCAGAGGCCGGGGTCCTGCGGCGGCTGCGGCTGCGCGGCGAGGTCGCCGCCGGAGGTCCGGCGGTAGACGACCGGGCCGACCGTCCAGTAGGAATCGGTGTTGAACGAGTCCTCGTTCAGCGCCTTTTCGTAGCCCTTGCCCAGGTCGACCCGGGTCGTGCCCACCGTGGTGCCGCGCAGGCTCCGGACGAAGCTGTTCGCCGTCGGGTTGCCCAGCTTCGAGGGCAGCTCGGCCGGGTCGCCCACGTCGAGCCGCTCCACGGTCGCGTCGAACGTGCCGGTGGTCAGCGGGTTGTCGCTGAGCAGCGCCGGGATGTAGATGTCGCGCTGTCCGTGGACGCTCTCGGCGCCCGACACCCTCCACGGCTTGTCCCGCTCGGTGAGCATCCGGCCCGAGACGACGGTGCCGCCCAGGCCCACCAGCCGGTCCTCGGCCACCGGGTCGACGGCGGACAGCAGCACGGGATAACTGACCGGAATGTCGATGGTGGCCTTGTCCCGGCCGGACTGGCAGTTCATCCGCGAACTCAGGTCCGGGTCGAACGGTGACCTGTCACTGAGGTCCTCGGCGATGATGTTCGGCTTCAGCGGCAGGTCCAGGCCGAACTTCTTCTTTTCGGTCTTGTCCCAGTTGAGGTAGAAGCAGACGTCGTACTTCCCCTTGATCTGGTAGCGCTCGGTGCTCCTGTCGACCGCACCCGTCTCCAGGGTGTCGGACTCGAAGAGGTCGTCCGACTCCGATCCCGACGTCAGGGGGGAGCGGGTGAGGTAGACGTACTCGTCCGAGGTGCGGTAACTGCCCAGTCCGGAGGTGAGCGTGGGGCTGATGCGCAGGATCTGACGGGATGCCTCGCCGTCGAGGAAGCGGGACACGTCCACCGTGACGGTGCTCGCCACCATGAGGTAGCCGATGTTGGCGACCGGCGCGCTCACCTCGACCCCGGCCATACCGCGGATGCGCTGGTACTGGGCCATGGTGATGCCCCCGAACGTGCCGGACAGGAAGTTCGGGGCGACACGTCCGCTCTGCCGCTCCACGTCCGTCTGCGAGTCGGGCGGGCGGACCAGGACGTCGTACGCGGACCGCGCGTTCTCCCGTACGGTGCCCACGGTGGTCGCCTGGCTCGTGCTCACCGTCGAGGTCAGCAGGGTGAAGCTGGTCGCGGCCACCAGGATTCCGGCGGCCAGGGCCAGGGCGCGCCCGCGTCGCCGCCGGAGCTGATCGAGGATCACCGTGATCACGGGCGCAGGCCCCCCAGCCGGTGCAGCACGTCGGCGGACGGCGTGACCCGCTGGTCGGAGACGATCCTGCCGTCCTGCAGCCGCACCACCCGGTCGCCGTTGGCGGCGACCTCCGCGTCGTGCGTGGCGATCAGCATCGTCATCCCGTACCGCTCGCGCAGCGACATCAGCAGGTCGATGATCTCCCGCCCGGTGACGCTGTCCAGGTTGCCCGTGGGCTCGTCGGCCAGGAGCAGTCCCGGCCGGTTGATCAAGGCGCGTGCGACGGCGACGCGTTGCTGCTGTCCGCCCGACAACTGCGAAGGCAGGGCGTCGGCGCGCTGGTTCAGGCCGACGGCTTCGAGCAGTTCCATGCCGCGTGCACGCCGGTCGAAGTCCACTCTGCGCGGCAGGACGGGGGCGAGTACGTTGTCCAGCGCGGTCAGCGCGGGCAGCAGGTGGAAGCGCTGGAAGACGAAGCCGATACGCCGCCGGTGACGGTCCAGGCCCCGGGACACCAGTTCCGCGCCGTCGATCTCGATGCGCCCCTCGTCGGGCTGGTCCATGCCACCCGCCACATGCAGGACGGTGGATTTGCCGGCGCCGGACGGCCCGGTCAGCATCACCACCTCGCCGGCCGCGACCTCCAGGTCCACCCCGTCCAGAGCGGTCAGCCCGGGATACCGACGACTCACCCCGTGTAACGCCACGCTCGTAGCCATTGATGCAGCCTCGCCCTCGTACCTCGCGGCGCGTGCGTCGCCGCACCTGGGTCGCCGCCCCTGCATTGCGCCAATTCAGGGGTATGTTGTCACAATGTAGAAGGGACGTATATGCCGCTCCACCACGCCGTGCTCGCGCTGCTGACCCGGCGACCGAATCACGGGTACGAACTCAAGGCCCGTTTCGAGGAGGCCATCGGCCCGCAGTGGGGTGGCCTGAACATCGGTCACCTCTACCAGATCCTCGAACGACTGGTCCGTGACGGCTATGTCTCACGCTCCCAGGTCACGCAGACCGACCGGCCCGACAAGAACCTCTACACGCTCACCGAGGCGGGCGAGGCCGAGTTGCGTTCGTGGGCGACCACCGCCTGGGTACGCGTCGGCGGCTTCCGCGACGAACTGTTCCTGAAGCTCCTCGGCGCCTCCGCCCTGGGCCCGCAGGCCCTGACCACGCTGATCGAGTCGCAGCGGCAGACGTACCTGTCCGAGCTCGCCGGCCTGGCGCAGCAGCGCCGCGCCCATGCCGACGAGCCGCTGGTCGCCGTTCTGATCGACGCCGCCATCGCCCACACCAAGGCCGACCTCGGCCTGTTGGACAGCGCCGCACAGCATCTGGGCCCGCTCGCAACGGCGCGGAGCGCGCAGGCGTTGGAGGGCTCACCCCCACAGGTGCGTGGCCACACCGACGAGACCGGGGGGCAGGGTGGTGGCGGAGGGGACCGTGCCGAGTCCGCTTAGACGTTTCTTATGGCTTGATCGCTCGTTGAGCTGTGCATGGCGATTCTGGTTGAGCGGCTGGTGCCGGAGGAGTTGTGGGTGCTGTTCCGGCGGGTGGTGCCGCTCACGGAGGTGAAGCGTCCGCAGGGCGGAGGTCGCCGTCGGGCCGGCGACCGTGAGGTTCTGGCCGCGGTCATCTTCGTGGCCACCTCGGGCTGTACTTGGAGGCAGCTCCCGCCAGTGTTCGGCCCGGCCTGGCAGACGGTCTACCGGCGGTTCGCCCAGTGGAGCGCGGATCGGGTCTGGGGCCGTCTCCACCGCGTGGTCCTGGACGAACTCGGGGCGCGGGGTGAGCTGGACTGGTCTCGGTGCGCGACGGACTCCGTCAGCGTCCTGGCGGCACAAGGGGGCTTCTGACGGGGCCGAATCCGACCGACCGAGGCAAGTTGGGATCGAAAATCCATCTGGTCACCGACCGAAGCGGACTGCCGCTCTCACTGGGCATCTCCGGCGCCAACATGCACGACAGCCAGGGACTGGAACCACTCATCCGCGGAATCCCTCCCATCCGTTCCCGTCGCGGCCCACGCCGCAGGCGGCCGGCGAGGCTACATGCGGACAAGGGCTACGACTGCGACCACCTGCGGCGATGGCTTCGTTCACGCGGCATGGGCCACCGCATCGCCCGCAGGGGAGTCGAGCCCTCCACCCGGCTCGGCCGCCACCGCTGGGTCGTGGAACGAACCATGTCCTGGCCGGCCGGCTGCCGACGCCTGCACCGCCGCTACGAACGCAAGCCCGAGCACTTCCTCGCCTTCGTCGGTATCGCCGCCCTGCGCATCTGCTTCCGTCGGCTGATTTTCTGAGCCTGGGAATTTGGGCAGGGTGGTGATCCTGACTCGTCAAAGACCCGACGGGCTGCCGGAAAGCCAGTGGGCATGCCGGTCGCGGGTCCGATCCCGTTCCTCAGGCGTAGCAAGGAAGACGTCGGCGCCCCCGTCGTAGGGGTAGTGAATGCGCCGCATCTGAGTGTCGGTGACGAAGACTCCCGCCATCTTGTCGTCGGCGATGTCACGGAGCAGCTCGTCGAGGCAGCCATGTCGCCAAGGTCGGCGTACGGCGAAAAGATGGCAGTAGGTACGGAACTCCGGGTCAGGGTCGTCCTCCACCAGCAGGCTCTGCCAGTAGCCGGCGTCCTGCTGGAACGGTGGCACCTCGGCTTCGGTCGTCCAGACCGGTGTGATCACGTAGACATCCCCACCGGCAAACAACTCATCCAGGATCGTGTTGTACCGCCCCAGGACGACGGCGTACTCGCTCTCGTCCTCTGCGTATCGCTTCGACTCCGGCAGGCTATGGAAGCGCACCCAGACATCCCGGTACGGGTCGCGGAGCCTGTACCCAATCGGCGGGCAGTCGGGCCAACGCCGCTGCCACAGGTCCGTCAAGACCGTCCCTGCGCCTCCAATCACCTGCACCACTCGTCCTCTTGGGCATGAGCTCCTGTCGACAACCATGATGCCCGGCACCCACTCACCAAGAGAAACGACTTCCTAGGGCGTGTGCCGACTTCACCGGTCCGCCGGGTGAGAGGATCGCGGGCGAAGGATTGGGTAGCCATCAGGGCCCCGGCCCCGGGACACCCCCAGGATCCCCGGCGTTACCAGCCCTCTGCGCGCCGATCCGCCCGCACAGCACCGCGAGGAGACTCCATGGCCGTGTCCGACCGCTACCGCACCGCCTGGGAAGGCTTCTGGGAGGAGAGTTCCGGCGAGCAGGGCGAACCCTTCTGGGACGCGGATCCGGCCCTGACGGCACGGCGCGACCTCGAACACCTCACCCCGTACGCCGACCACTCCCTGCCGGTCGCCGACCTCGGGTGCGGCAACGGCACCCAGACCCGCTTCCTCGCCACCCGCTTCACCCCCGCCGTCGGCGTCGACCTCTCCGCCGCTGCCGTCGCTCACGCCCGCCGGACCGACGCGAACGGAGCCGCGACGTACGAGCAGCTCAACCTCGCCGACCCGGAGCAGGCCGCCGTGCTGTACGAGCGCCTCGGCGACGCCAACGTCTACATGCGGGCCGTCCTGCACCAGAGCGACCCCGAGGACCGCCCGGCGGTGGCCGCCTCCGTCGCCCGGCTGGTCGGCGCGCACGGCAGGGCCCTGGTCCTGGAGCCGACCGGTCAGGCCAAGGAGGTCATTGCCGCCGTTGCCGCGCAGCCCGGCGGCCCCTCCTTCAAACTGCGCCGGGTCAAGGAACACGACCTGCGCCCCGGTGAGGTCGCCGAGGGTGAGGTCGCCGCTCTGCTGCGGGCGGCGGGGCTCACCGTCCTCGGCGAAGGCGCCACCGCCCTCGCCATGAGCGAGACCCGCCCCGACGGCTCCCGGGTGGAACTCCCCGCCCGCTGGTTCGTCGCCGGCCGCACCTGACCCGGAGTCCGTACGGTGGATCACCTGCCGCGCACACGGGCCCGCCCGCCGGTTCCGCGCGTCCATCCGGAGCTCTCGGGCGGTTGCCGGTGGCGGCCCTGTCCGGAGAGCCGGCGGCGGGCGGACCTCCGGTCCAGAGGGAGGGGCTCGCGCCTCCGGAGGTGCGTGCGGTCGCGGTCAGTGCAAGAGGGCCTTGACGTCGAGAACGGCGCGGGGCGGTCCGGCGGGGCGACTGACGGGTGTCAGGATGATGCGGCTTTTGTCATCGGTGTTGTCCAGTCGCGCCTTGTAGGAGGCGGGGGAGTGGCTTCCGTCGTCGTCGCGTTTCCCGCTCTGGTTGGCCAGGTCCACGGCGCGGGACTTGAGGTGCTTGACCCATACCTGAGGTTCCCTGAGTGAACCGGATGGCACGAGATACTTCGTGCCGGGGTTGTCGAACTGTGCGGCGAGGGCCTCGAGGGCGTCGCCGGCGCTGCTGTACCCACTCGTCGGCAGTCGCTCGACGAAGATGCCGACGGTCAGAACCCAGGCCGTGGCGAAGTCCTGGAAGTGCTCCAACTCCTGGGCCCGGAAGGTCGGGTAGAGGTCTTTGGTGATCTCCACGCACAGTGGATGCGGCCCGAGGTCGGGGCCGGGTTCGATCTCCCAGGTGACCGGCGGGGAACCGTCGAGCAGGTACGCGCCGTCCGAGCCCCAGATGCCTTTCGCGCGGGTGACCATGCTCACCGGGAAGACGCCGTCCTCGGCGATCTGAATGACTATGTTGTCCAGGTCGAGCTGATAGTCCCGAGCGATGAGCCCCCCGTCGATGAATTCGAGCGCGAAGGGGTTCGGGAACGTGTAGCCGGTGACGCCGAAGACGAGCCGCCGCCCGTGGACGCCCAGCCGCGCGAGTGGAACCCTCCGGAGCGTTGGTTTGTTGACGGTGTACTTCCCCATCAGGGCGGCCAACGAGCTCGGTTGTTCCGTCATGCCATGTCTCCCTCTTGACCAGGAATCCCACGCGAGTGGCGCACCGCCGGTCTGCCCCGCTCCGTGGAGGCCGGTCGGCCGTGCTCCATCATCGACCGCACACCCCTTCTCCATCAGCTCTTCACTGCAAGCGGATGGTCCTGGTTCCGCTTCGGGCCGTGACCGGACAGGTGCGCCGGGTTGCCCGGTCGAGCCGCGGGCAGGGCTGTCGTCGAGTCGCGAGCGGCTGACGAGGAGGCCGCGCGCGAGGACGGGTGGGCGTGCTCGTACTGGTCGTGCCAGGCGGCGACCGTGAAGGTCAGCGCGACCGCTGCCACGAGCAACTGGACTGCCCCTGCGAACGGATGGGCCGCGTACAGGAAGATCGCGGCGATGATGAACACGACTGCCGTGAACCCGCCGAGCCGGAGGATCGGAGCCCAGTCCATCGCGGGGGCCACGGGTTGTCCGTCCTCGCTGCCCCAACCACGGATCACCGACGTCAGCACCAGCAGACAGCCGATCGGGATTTCGGCGAGCAGCACGATCAGGCTCATGCAGCCACCCGCGAAACCGTCGCCCCGAGCGTCCGAAGTCCGCCCGGGGCGTTGATGGTTCGCCGGTGAAGACAGGCTGCGTGAATCCGGTTCGAAGGGCATGGTCACAGGTTCGTGTCTCACGCCGCGCCCCGCAGGGCGGTTCACCAGGCCGAGACCGAGTTGTGGCCGGTCAACCGCTCCTGTCGGCAGACCTTTTCGGCCGGCGGGGTGTCAGGTGTCCGTGGTCACGTCACCGGTCCTGGGAGAGCGCGAGGAGTTCGGCGAAGGTGCCGCCCGCGTGGACGAGGTCGTCGTAGCGGCCCTGTTCGGTGATGCGGCCCTCCTCCATGACGATGATGTGGTCGGCGATCTTCGTGTTCTCCAGGCGGTGGGTGACCACGATGGTGATGCGGTCGGCGGCGATGGCCTTGATCCGCTCGAAGATCTGGTGTTCGCCGCGCGGGTCCATCTGGGAAGTGGGCTCGTCCAGGATCAGCAGTCCGGGTTGGCGGTACAGGGCTCTGGCGCAGGCCACGCGCTGCCACTGGCCCCCGGAGAGTTCGGAGCCGCCGAAGACCTCGCGGGAGAGCAGGGTGTCCAGTCCGGCGGGGAGGCCGTCGACCGCCTCGCGCAGGCCGGCCGCGTCGATGGCGGACCAGACGGGGGCGTCGTCGGCGGTACGGGGCTGGCCGAGGGTGACGTTCTCGCGGACCGGCATCGGCCACTGGGCGAAGATCTGCGGCACCAGACCGGTCTGCGCCCATACCGAGCCGGGGTCCACCTCGGCCAGGTCGGTGCCGTTCCAGGTGACCCGGCCCTTGTCCGGCAGGTAGATGCCCGTGAGGAGGCGGGTGAGCGTGGACTTTCCGGAGCCGTTCGTTCCGACGATGGCGAGGATCTGGCCGCGTTCCAGGGTGAGGGAGACTCCGTCGACGGCGGGCCGGTCCTTGCCCGGGTACTGGTAGACGACCTCGTCCAGTTCGATGCGCTCGGTCCGCTCGACGTGCTTGCCTTGGCCGCGCTCGGGCGTACGGGCCGCCGCGTCGTCGAGGAAGGTCTGCATGTCGCCCAGGTAGAGGCTGGTGTGGAAGACGGCGGCGCCGTTGGTGACGACCTGGGAGAGCGCGGCGAGCGCGGTCTGTACGGCGATGACGGCGGTGGCCGCGACCGCGAGTTCGATCCGTCCCGAGACGGCCAGCCACGCGAGGACGCCCCAGGCGGCGAGGAGGAAGGTGCCGCCGACGGTGGCGGAGGCCAGGGCGATGCGCAGGGTCTGCGGGGCGGCGGCCAGGGTGCGGCGGTCGCAGCGGTCGGACAGGGCCCGGAACCAGTGGACGAGGTAGTCGGCCATCGAGTTGGCGCGGACCTCGTCGCCGTACTTCGAGGTGGTCGCCCACCAGCGCATCATGCCGCGCACGTTGCGGTCGGCGATGTTGGCGTAGTGGATCTCGTAGTCGACCCGGGCGGTGAGGACCGCCCCCACACCGGCCGGAAGCACGGCGAGCAGGAGCAGGGGGAGCATCAGCGGATTGAGCGCCGACAGCACGCTGCCGGCCGTGACCATGCGGATCAGCGCGGACAGGAACCGCTGGGCGTCGGTGACCATCACCTGGGTACGCATCACTCCCATCTCGGCCGCCTCGTACCGGTCCGAGAAGCCCTCCTCCGCGTACGCGGACGCTTCGACCCGGCACACCGCCTCGACCAGCGCGGTGTCCGTCTCCGTGGTCAGCCGCGGGGTGATCCTCCGTGCCGCGTACGTGGCCACGGCCGCCGCACCCCGGCCCAGCGCGGCGGCGAGCGCGACCACCACCAGGGCGTGGACGGCCCCGTGCAGCCGGTCGCCCGCCGAGCCGTCGCCCAGGACGGGCCGCATGGCACGGGCGGTGGCCGTCAGCAGCACGGCCGCCGAGATGCCCGTGATCACCTGACAGCCGACCAGCAGTTGTACGGCCAGGCGGTCCGTCCGCCAGGACAGCCGGGCGATCCGGCCCAGGACGGACGGGATCTGCGCGCACATCCGACGGAAGGAGACCTCGGCGAGGGGATTGACGGAGTACTGCCCGCTGTACGTGATCTCCGCCGGTAGTGGCGGAGGAGGAGGAGAGACGGCCTGCTGCTCGTTGGCGGTGGTCGAGGTCAACGTGGTTCCCCTTGACTGTCGTCCGGCACGGTCGTGGGGATCAACGACCTGACAGGGATATCGAACACACGTGTTTCGGTCGCCCCGGAAGCCCGGGATGGAGCGGGCGACGCAGTGTGCGTGATGCATCGACCCGGTGCTCGCAACAGGTGTACGGAAGGCGGGGGTTGGCCGAATCGCCGAGGATCGTGCCGGGCGAGGTGGGAGAGGGGCGTCGGCAGGGTGGGGGGCGTGCGTACGAGGCGCTACGGGGCGCTACGGCACGCGTATGGGCGCTACGGCGTGCCGACGGCGCGCTTCGGGGTGTGGAGTACGGTACCGGTCACGAGAGTCGACACCAGTCGCGACCGTGAACTCGGCGGGTGGCCCTTGAGCATTCCGGTTGGTCCCTTACGAGCCGCCGGATCACCGCCGAGGGGCTCCCGGGTCGGTCGGCCGCCGGACCAGCCATGATCATGTTCCGATTCGACGGTCGGGGGGTGACGTGAAGGACTGGCGGACCGATCCGACGTTCGCGATGTGCCGGAAAGTGACGGACGGGGCGGACCTGGCTTCGTTCTCGGGGGGTCCGTTCGACGTGCGGACGGTGGTGGCCGGCATCCTGCCCGGCTCCCGGCGGGGCTTGGACCTCGATGCCGCCCCGTGGGGCGACTTCCCCCACGGGCACGAGGTCCGGGAGGCGGTTTCCCTCCTGCGCGCCGGCGGCGCACCGGCCGTGGACGCGACGGGTGTGCTGTGGGGCCTGTGCGCCCACGACAGCCGGGCTGCCGTCGCCCTCGCCGTGCCGTTCCTCATCCCCCTCGCCATCGACGCCCAGCACCCACACCGCACCGCCGTTCTCGCCGTCCTGTCCGGCCCCGTCCGTGCCGGGTACCACGGCGTCGCCTCTCGCGAGGAGTTCCTCCTCCACCGCAACGATCCCCGGCGCCACGCCCCCGACGCCCACGACGACTACGGCTACGAGGTGACCGGCTACCCGGCCGGCTGGTCGGTGGCCGCCGCCCGAGCCGCGATCACCACCGCCACCTCCGCGCTCCTGCCCCTTCTCGGAGACTTCGACCCCACCGTCCGCGTCGCCGCCGCCTATGTCCTGGCGACCGCCGCCGACCCCGCCCACACCATCCGGACCGCGTTGGCCAGTGGGTTCGCGACCGAAGGCGACGCCATGGTCCGCGCCGCCCTGCTCCTGGCCACCGCCGAGATCACTCGGGCCGACCCGCACCCGCAGACTGCCAGGTGGCTGGGGGAACGGTGGCGCGACCGGGCGGAGGCTCCCGAAGCCCGTCTGTCGGCGGCGGTCGGCTGGCTCTGCCTCACCGACCGGTCCGCACCGCAGGAGCTCCGCCGGACCGTCGACACCCTCGCCGACAACGAGCGCGCACACGCCATGGAGGCCCTGCCGTGGATGAGCGCTGCCTCGGGCACCGACGAAGCAGGACTCCTGCGCTGCAGACGCTGCATGCTCCACCCTGAAGAACCTGACCCGGAAGAGGTCTTCTGGGACTCCTTGTTCTGAGCAACCGGTCTGTGGTTGTGCACCGGAGTTGTTGAGCGTCCGGGTTGCCGGGGGGCCGGTCGAACCGCGCGGCGCCGCTCCGGGAGCGGCTCACGCGGCGGGGAGGGAGTGGACGCTGACCGCGTAGCCGCAGCCCGGCTCGTAGGGATCGCCGCTCCAGGTGGCGTAGCGCTGCCGCAGCACCAGGCCGGCTCGGGCGCACCAGTCTTCGAACTCCGAAAGGGTCAACGGTGCTTCCGGCAGCGGGAGATGTGCCGCGTCCAGGCCCATGCCGGTGACCAGCAGGCCGCCGGGGCGCAGCGCGGCAGCCAGCTGCCGGACGACGGCCGGCTCGGTGCCGGGGGCCAGCAGGGGGATGACGTTTCCGGCGGCGAGCACCAGGTCGAAGCCCGGCTCCAGGCCGA
Organism: Streptomyces sp. NPDC002690; assembly: GCF_053592415.1. Lineage (NCBI taxonomy): Bacteria > Bacillati > Actinomycetota > Actinomycetes > Kitasatosporales > Streptomycetaceae > Streptomyces > Streptomyces sp. NPDC002690. The sequence goes on from NZ_JBSFVR010000010.1 coordinate 48,433, forward strand.
GGGCGTCCAGTCGGGCCAGATCGCCGAGGAGCCACTCCCGCGTGGGGGCCTCGCGTCGGGCGACGGCGAGCATCGAGGCATCGACGTCCACGCCGGTGCAGTGATGGCCCAGCTCGGCCAGCCGGATCGCGATCCGGCCGGTGCCGCACCCCGCGTCGAGAACGCGGGCACCAGGCTCCAGCAGCGCGGCGCAGAAGGTGGCCTCGCCGTGGACGTCGTGGCCGCTCTCGGCGAGCCGCGCGAAGCGCCGGGCGTACTCCTCGCCGGCTCGTCCGCCGGTCAGTTCTGCCCAGCGGTCGTCCTGCCCAGTCATGTTCGGTGCGCCTTCCGGTCGGCTCGTCCCGCAGGGTGAGGCGGGTGTCCAGTCGGCATCTTCGCAGGTCGGGCGTGGGTATCAGGCCGTGCGCCCCAGGTGCGGACGGTCCACCGGCGGTTCGCCGGTGGGGCGGTTCGGACCGTTCCCGCAGCTCGCGACGTGCCTGACTGCCGAGGTCTGTTCCGCCCCGCGACGACCGTCCGCCGGCACCCGGACCTGATGGCTGCTCCATGCCGGGGTAGACGGCGTTGACCAGCCCGATCTACAGGACGGAGCGGCCGGAACGTGGCCATCACTACCACTGGTGCGGTGTACGGGTGCCTGGGCTTGGGGGCGCTCCTCGCGGCGGTGCTCCCCCGTCTGCTGTCGCGGCGGCCGGTCTCACCGCCCATGGTGTTCCTCGCGTCCGGGCTCCTCGTGTACGCGCTGCCGCTGCCCCTCCCCCTGCCGAGGGTGGACCCGACGGAGCATACGGCGTGGGCGGAGCACCTCACCGAACTCTGCGTGATCGCCTCCCTGATGGGTGCGGGTCTCGCCATAAACCGTCCGTTCGGACGGCGCTCCTGGCGCACCACCTGGCGTCTGCTCGGCGTGGCGATGCCACTCGCCATCGCTGCCACCGCGTTGGTGGCCTGGTGGCTGCTGGACTGGCCGCCGTACGTCGCGCTCCTGCTCGCCGCGGTGCTGGCGCCCACCGATCCGGTGCTCGCCTCCGAGGTGCGGGTGGGGGAGCCGTCGGACCACGAGTACGACGAGGACGAGGTGCGCTTCGCGCTGACGAGCGAGGCCGGCCTCAACGACGGGCTGGCCTTCCCGTTCGTCCTGGGCGCCCTCGCGCTTGCCGCGGCGGGCGGCGGCCTGTCGACCGGCTGGATCGTCCACTGGGCGTGGAGCGACGTACTTCTCAGGCTCGCGGTCGGGGTGGCGGTGGGAGTGGGAACGGGCCTGCTGCTGGGCCGTGTCCTCTTCCACGCCGCTGCCAGACCGCTGAGGCTCGCGGAGCACGGCGAGGGCTTCGTCGCGCTGGCGGTGACCCTCACCTCCTACGGCATCGCCGAATCACTGCACGGTTACGGGTTCCTGGCCGTTTTCGCGGCGGCCTGCACGCTGCGCAGCCGGGAACGGGGCCATGAGTACCACCGGGTGCTGCACGAGTTCATCGAGCAGATGGAGCGGCTGCTGATGGCGGTGCTCCTCTTCGCGACGGGCGCTTTCATCGCGACGGGCGCCCTGGCCCATCTCACCTGGCAGGGTGCGGCGACGGGTTTGCTGCTGCACCTGCTGATACGGCCGCTGACCTCCTGGGCCGCCCTGCTGCGTGGCCCGGGTTCGCGGAAGGAACGGCTGGTCACCTCGTTCCTCGGCATCCGCGGCATCGGCTCGTTCTTCTATCTCGCCTACGCCTGCGGCCGGGGGGACTTCGGCGCCTGGGAGGACGAGTTGTGGGCGGTCGTGGTCTTCACCGTGCTCGTCTCGGTCGTACTCCACGGCGCTGCGGCCACTCCGATCACCGCGCACCTCGACCGGAAGAACGGCGAGGAAGGCGGCGGCGAGGCAGGCGCCGAGGGGACGGGCGAGGACGGGCGAGGGGACCGGTGCCCCGACCACCGTCCCCGAGGCGCGCCCACGATTGTTCGTGGTGGGGAGCGTTGAGCGGTGATGGTGTCCCGTGAAGTGGTGTAGCCGATCGTGGCGGGGGCGTTGCTGCTCAGGTGCGGTTTTCTTCGGCGAGCCGCACCAGGACATCCAGGTCCGGGATGTCGAGCGCTGGTATCCGCAGCCAGGCGAACGGAAGTCCGTACGCGCCGCCGTCGACCTCGTACTCCATGCGGAGCATCGCGCCCAGTTCCTCCTCGTCCTCGGAGAAGATGACGACGCTGTAGTGGCATGAGGTGATGGTGTGCCAGGGGATCTTCTTGCCGTCATGGTGCAGCCCGTCCGCCGTGGCGGTCAGGGGGCCGAAATCCACCTGGCCGCCGGCCGCGAGTGCCGCCTTCGCCCTGGCGAGATGCAGTTCGGTCACCGGAGCGCTGACGCGCTGCATCAGCGGCGCGATGCTGGAGGGCGGCGAGGACGACAACCGGCCGGCGCGGAAGGCGGGCTCCGGCGTGACGACGGGCGGGTCGGCCAGCAGTGAGCCCACGACCGTGCCGTCGGTGAACTCCAACAGCAGTTCATGCAGCCACTTCGTGATCATCGAACCGTCGGCCGCTTCGCCGTCCATGTCGTTGGCGTGCCACACGTGGGCGACCTCCGCCCACCGGTAGGCGCGGCGCCCATCGCCGTCGGTCAGCACCACGGCGTCATCGTGCACGGCGAGCGTCACCGCCCGCCGCCCGCCTGGTCCGTCGATATGCCCAGGCAGCGTCCCGCGCGCCGACCCGGCCGAGAACTCCGGCTCGCCCGTCACCGGCACGTCCTTCTCCGGCGGGGGCTTCTTCCGCCACCAACCAGCCATGAGCTCTCCCCCCGGGTCGGCGTTCAACACCGTTGGCGTTCAACGGGGTTAGCCAACTTCGCCCCGGCGATCACAGTATCCGGCGGACAGGATTCGGGGCCAGAGCGTCACAACAAGGGCGTCAGCCCGAGTGGACCAGGAAGACCTGGCCTCTCCTGCACGTCGCCGTGTGGGGCTGGTTCCGGTCCCGGCTGCGGGCCGGTGCTCAGCGAGGTCCAAGTCCTGTTCGTCCGTCGAGCAGTTCGCGGGCGATGTCCAGATGCCCGGCGTGACGCGCGGTCTCTTCGACGACATGGTCGCGGGGGCGTAGCCGACCGCCGGTGTACGGGCCGGGTGGACGCAGGCACCCCGCGCCGGGCGGGTGGCGCCGGTGCGGGGGAGCGCGGGTCAGTTCTGGGCGGCGTACGAGGTGAAGTCACGCCAAGCGGTGGGGGAGAGGGTGAGTTCGGGGCTCAGTGCGTCCTTGGAGTCCCGGACGTGGATCGCCTGCGTGCTCTGGGCCACCTCGACGCAGTCGTCACCCTGCGAGCCGCTGTAACTGCTCTTGAACCAGGTCAGTTCGGACGTGCTCATAGCGTTCCTCGCAATCGCTTCAACAGGCGCAGGGAGTCCGCAGGGGGCAGAGCCTGTGACCGCAGTTTCGCATATCGCTGCTGGAGCAGGCTGATCTCTTTCGGGCTGGCGATCAGCCTTCCGTTCTGCTGCCCTTCGGAGTAGGCGAACCACCGGTTGTCCGGAGTCTCGGCCAGTCGCATCGGCCCGTCCAGTCCCGCGTGTGACGGCTGCCGAAGCGGCATCAGCTGAAACTCCACGTTCCAGTTCCGCTCGATCAACTCAAGCAAGCAGTCGAACTGTTCGCGCGTTACGGCCTCCCCGCCGGTCCACCGCTCCAGCACGGCCTGTTCCACGATGAAGCTGAATGCCGTGGGCGGCTTCCGGGTCACTGTCAACAGTTCCTGTCGGGCGATCCGTGCCGCGATCCGCTCCTCCAACTCGTTCACATCGGGAAGCGGCGGCACGTCCATCGACACCGCGCGCGCGTACGCCTCCGTCTGCAACAAGCCCGGCAGCACCCGGCACTCGTAGGTGTACAGGCTGATCGCCGTCATCTCCACGCGCGCCCACTGCCGGAACCAGCTCGCCAGCCCTGCCTGTCGCGACAGGTGCGGCGCGGCTTTGCGCAGTGCCCCGGTCCCTCCGAGAACCGGCTCCGCGCGTTCCACGAAGTCGCGGTCCGGCATCCGGCGGCCCTGTTCGATCGACGCGACCGTGTGCTTGGAGAAGCCCACCTTGTCGGCGAACTCCTCGCGGGTCAGGCCGGCATGCTCGCGCAGGGCCTGGAGAAATGCGCCGAACGTGCGAAGGCTGTCCGACAACCCTGGCTCGGCGCCCGTTCCCGATCCTCCGCCCGGACTGCCTGTTCCTCGCGCGTCCGATCCTCCCGACGCCGCTTCCGCAGCGCCGCCGTCCATGCTGTCGTAGCCCACCGCCGGCCACCTTTCGCGCGTACCCGCCCCGCCGTGCCGCACCCACGCGCCGCGTCGCCACCGAGCGTGCGCGTGTGACCTCACAGCGTACGGGTGGTGAGGGTGATGCGTGGTGGCGTTCGTGGGAAGCGGGCGTGGGGGAGTGTGCGGCCCGCCGTGTTCCGGGCTCGAAGCTTGGGTCTTGGGTCTCGGGGTTCTGGCTTCGGGTTTCGAGATTCGGGATTCGAGCGTCGATGCCGGGCCTCTCACTCGTACGAGGGATCGGCAGAGGTGCTCGGCCCGACGCTTGAGTCTCGGGATTCGGGGGCCGGGATGCGAGATCCGGGATTCGAGCGGTGTTGTTCATCCGGGAGGTAGGTAGGGGGGTTTGAGGAAACCTCCCTTCCCTCCCACCCCCGTCACGGCCAGCAAGTATGACTAATGGTGAGCGAGTTGCGGCGGAGAGTCACGCATGCTTACGGTGCCCTCAACGAATCGACCCCGACGCGGTGTTACAGCACCAGGCCGGGGTCTCACCAAAGATCGAACCGCAAAGGAAAGACGATCTCGTGGCTACCAAGCACTTTAGCCCTGCCCTACCCGCGCCCGCAGCTTCGCGCCCGTACCGCCGGGCCAACACCGGCTACGGCAAGCAGTCCGTGCAGCCCGTCCCCGGCCAAGCCGAGCCCGGAGCCCGGGACTTCGCGTTCCTGCCGGAGCGTGAGCGGTATGTCGCCGCCTATGTCGACCACTTGCCCGAGGGTGCGGCGATGGACATCAAGTCGCTGGCCAAGGACCTGCCCCTGTACGGGCAGATGGCCATCGGTACCGCCCTGCGCGCGCTCGGCGTGGCCGGGCACCTGCGGCGCGTACGCAGGAGGGTGGGGGGAGACGGGCCGTGCCGGTGGGTGACGCTCACCTTCTGGTCCCGCACCGCGCGGGACAACGAGTGGTGGATCGCCAGGCTCGAAGCGGAGGCCGCCGCACCGGAGGAGCCATCCGCGCACCCTGCCGAGCAGCCCCTCGCGCCCCCTGCCGAACCGCGTCCCGTGCCAGTGGTTCCCCAGCAGCGCACTGCGGAGGGAGCCCCGGAACGGCCCGCGCTCCCGGACCGACCGCAGCCGGCCGATGCGCCTTCGGAAGCTGACACCCCGGCCGAATCCGCTTCTCCGACCGCCGATGCTCCTCCGGTTGCTGTCGCTCCACCGGGTGTCGCGGGCCCTTCTCCCGCCTATGTCGCCTTGGCCGAACTCGGCCGCCGCGATCCCCGCTTGACGCTCTCCGCTGCGGATTGCGAGGTGCTGGAGCCGCTCGCCGCCGCCTGGTTCGCGCGGGGTGTCAGCGCCGGGTATCTGACGTCGGCGCTCACCGCCGGGCTTCCCGAGCAGGTCGGCTCACCCGTGGGGCTGCTGCGCCGCCGCCTCACCGACAAGATGCCTCCCCGACTGTCCCCGACCCCCACCCCGCCACCGGTCCCGGCATCGGGTACCCCCGCCGCTCCGGTACGCGGGCTCCTGGTCGAGTGCACCGACTGCGGGCGCCCCGCCCGCGCCGGAGCACTCCCGGACGGCCTCTGCGCCCCCTGCCGCACCGCACACCAGACGCCGGAACCGGCCGACCCGGACGCGGCCCCGGTGTCGGCCCCGGCCCAAGTCGAACGCGACGTCCCGGCCCTCGTCGCCGGTCTCCGCAACCTGATGCGCACCCCCTGAACCCGGTCTGCCGACCGCAGTTGGCCGACGCGGTACCCCACGGTGACTCAGCGGTCGACTCAGTAGTCGGCGAAGTTCCAGAACATGCCCACCTCGGTGTCCGTGACGACGACGAGGCCGTAGTCCTCCGTGTAGGCGGTCAGAGGGTCGTACCCCCAGTTCGGCGTCGTGAAGTCCAGACGTCCCGGCACGGGGCCGGGTCGGGAGACGTTGGTGTGGTACGAGGCGCGGTCCCCGTACCGTGCGAGGACCGTCCCCACCACTGCCCGCAGCTCCTCCTCGCTCTCCGCGAAACGGTGCAGGCCGGACAGGCGGCAGCCGTCGTCGGTGAGGGCGAGGAGGAGGTTCTCGGCGCTGATCCGGTCGATCTCGTAGAGGCGCACCGCGACGTACTCCCGGGGGTGGGCGACGAACGGGTACGTCGGGGACGCCTGACGCTCCGGGTTCTGGGCCTCGTCGTCGAGACCGGCCCAGCCGCGAGGGTCCGGTACCCGTGCCATCAGGGCGAGGACGTCGAGGACCCAGTCCGCGTGTCGGCGCGGTCCCGTGGCGTCGTACGGATACGCGTCCTCGAACAGGTGGCGTACCGCCGTTTCCCAGGATTTCCGGTCGACGGACGTGGGGTCTACGGGCATACGATTTCCGGCCTTTCCGGTGCGGCGGCATCGCGTCGGTGCCGCCGCACTCATGAGTGGCGTACCGATGAGTGGCGTACCGATGAGTGGCGTACCGATCAGTCGCGTACCGATCGTCCGGGAGAGCGTACGCAGATCCGGCGTACGAGCGTCGCCGCTGGTGAGAGGGGTGACGCGCCGCCATCGTGGGCGCATGACACCTTCGTCCGCCTCCCCTTCCGCGACCGGTCGAGCGCTTCCCCCCGTGGACGGGTTCGTCCAGCGCTTCAGCTCCACCCCGCGCGGCGCCCGCCTCGCGCGCAGGCTGGTGCTGCACCAACTCGCCGCCTGGGGCGTGCCGTACGGCAGCGAGGACTCCGACACCGCCGCCCAGATCGTCGCCGAACTCGCCGCCAACGCCGTCACCCACGGCCGGGTCCCCGGCCGGGACTTCGAGGTCAGCGCCGAGATTCTCGACGGGACCCTGCGCCTCACGGTCTCCGACGCCCGGGGAGAGCTCCGGCCACCCGCACCGGGTGCGCCGCGCCCCGCGACGACGCCGCTGGCGGAGAGCGGCCGGGGGATGCTCCTGGTGGAGACGCTCGCCGACCGGTGGGACGTCCTCGACCGCCCGCACGTCGGCAAGACCGTCGTGGCCGAACTGGACTTGCGGCCCCGGCGGCCCGAACTTCCCCGGCGGCAGCGACGGCCCGAGCGGTCCTGAGCCGCTCCTTACCCGACTTTTCCGCTCGCGGGCGGTTGGCCCCTGCCGGGGCGTGCGACTGAGCTCCGTTCCGCACCTGTCGCGTGGTGGTCGCGCGCCACCGATGCCGCCCTGCGCGTCCTCGCACGGCCAAGGGTGTCGCGCGCTTCGTGGTGTTCACGCCGAGAGTGAGCGCCCCGTTGCCGTGGGCGGGATCAGCCCCGTGAACCCATGTCCGGTCGGAGTGGCCCCGGCCGGCTCGTCCTGGGCCGGTGCGGCGAAGGACTCCCGGCAGTGCCTGAGCAGTTCACGCAGTGCCGGGCTCTTGGTGGGCGCGGAGACCAGGGCGAGCACGGCGGCGGTGTCCGCGTCGGTGAGGGGTACGGTCACCAGCCCCGGCCACCGGGCCGGCATGGACGCGGAGAGCACTGCCACCCCGAGCCCGCGCTCCGCGAGTTGCATCACCGCGGCCGGAGCGGCGGCCTGCAGGGTCACGGCGGGTGTGAGCCCCCGGGCGGCCGAGGCCTGGTCCAGCACGGCCCGGATGCCGGTGCCCGGGGGCAGACAGATGAGGGGATGGGCGCTCAGCTCGGCGAGGGTGACCCCGTCGGCAGCTCGCGCGGCGAGAGGATGCCCGGGAGGTACGGCGGCGACGATGGCCTCGCTGATCACCTGATGCCCGTCCAGGTCCGCCGGGGCCCGGCCCGCCGCGCCGATCAGCGCCAGGTCGACGGCACCCTCGCGGACGCGCTCGATCAGCCGGGCCGAATCGTCCTCGACGAGGCTGATCTCCACGCCCGGATAGGCCAGATGGAAGCTCGACAGCGCCTCGAAGAGCGGGGCCACGGTGCACGCCGTCACCATGCCGACCACCAGGCGGCCCCGGACCAGCCCGTTCATCTCGTCCACCGCCTGCCGGAGCGCCTCCACCGCGTCGAGCACCGCGCGCGCGTGGTCGAAGACCACTTCCCCCACCGCCGTCAGCCCGGCGCCGCGGCCGGTGCGGTCGATCAGGGTCGCACCGAGACCGTGTTCCAGCTGGCGGATCTGGGCGCTGATGCCGGGCTGGCTGATGTGCACGCGCTCGGCCGCCCGGGTGAAGTTGGATTCCTCGGCGACCGCGAGGAAGTACTTCAGCTGCCTGAGTTCCATAACCTCTGATTATAAAGGTAGTTGGCGCGAATGATTGGACTTCTCATTCGTCCGCCAAGGACCATGGGCAGGTCATCGCATCCCGCAGAGAAAGGAACACTGTGTCCGAGAAGGAGAAGGCCCTGAAGCCGGAGGACCTCACCCGACTGTTCGTGGAGCGCGCCAACGCGGGTGACGCCGCGGGCCTCGCGGCGCTGTACGAGGAGGACGCGGTGATGGCCTATCCGCCCGGCGGCACCACGGTCGGCCGGGAGGCCATCCGGCAGCTGTGGGAGCAAGTACTGACCCACGCACCGAAGTTCGAACAGGAAGAGCCACTCCCCACGCTCGTCGTCGGCGACATCGCGTTGACCTCGACGCCCCCGAAGGACGGTTCCGGTGCCCGCGCTCAGGTCGTCCGGCGCCAGGCGGACGGGAGTTGGCTGCGGATCATCGACCAGCCGGAGTTCCGTCCGCCCACCGGCTGAGGGCAGCCCGGACGCCCGGGAATCCGGGGCAACCGCCCTCATCCGGTGCTCGGTTCGACTCCGGAGCCCGGGGCCGGCCGTGGACCGGCTCTGCTCACAGTCACGCCAATTGTGCCCACACTCCGGCGCTATGCACGACACACGGAGACCGGCGATGG
>NZ_JBSFVR010000011.1:0-55880 GCF_053592415.1 Streptomyces sp. NPDC002690
GCCGCCGCCCCCACGCGGCGGCGCACGCCGATACGCCTTCGAGTGCGCGGAATCGGCAGAGACCGACCTGGGCGGGCCGGGCCCGCCGGAAGTCCCGGGGCGGCTGCCGGCCGCGCCGCGAAAGATCAGGGGGATGCATGTCGATCACCGCACCGATCGCCGTCCTCGCCGAAATGGCGCCCGAGAAACCACCGGACTGGGAACTCTCGGTGATCTCCTTCGGCCAGAGACTCGGCGACGCGCTCGGCATCCCGCTGCACCTCACCACCATGGACCCGGACACCGCGTTCGGCGTGGTCGTCCTCCCGCTGCTCGTGGTGGCCCTCGTGGTGGCCACCCAGGCCGGTGAGATCGTGCGCGCCCTCGGTTCCCGCGACTTCTGGCGGGACGGCACCCGGCTGATGGCGGTACTCCAGTTCGCCCTGCTGCTGCTCGCCTACGCCTTCTCGGTCGGCCCCCGGTCCGACTCCTTCGCCGAGGCGGCCGGGCACGTCCTCTCCGGCCAGCTGCCGGACATCCTGCCGCCGGCCATCGCCACCCAATGGGCGCTGCTCACCGCTCTGTGGATCCTGTTCGGCGTGCTCACCGGCATCGGCAGGTACGCCCTGTCGGTGCCCTTCGAAACAGCCGGGAGCATGGCCGGGATCGCGGTGCTGCTGATCTGTTTCACCGCCGCGTGGATGGCCCCGCCCCTCGGTGACGGCCTCCTCGGCCACGCTCCCTCGGCGGTCGCGGTGATCGTCGTGATCCTGCTCTACGGGTACCTCAGCGCGGTCAACCGCGAGCGCGCCCTGTCCAGCCCCGCCGCACTCACCCGGCGGGCGGAGGCGTTCGAGGACGCCGCGCGCCGGAGCCCGAACGACGCCGTGATCGCCGCCTTCCGCGCCGATGCCCGGCAGCGGCGGGCGCGTCCCCCGAGGCCCGGTGGCCCGTGGGCACCCGAACCGTCGATGGTGCTCCGGCTCTCCGTGGTGTGGGCGGTGATGTTCGGGGTGCCCGCGGCGGTGATCACCTGGGTGTACAGCACGGGGCGATTCGATCCGCCCGACTTCGGCGCCGTCGTCCGCGTCGAACTCCTCGTCCTCGGAATCCTGCAACTGGTGCTGCTGTTCTCGTTCCGCCGGAGCCTGGACGACCGCGCCGGGGTGTCCCCGGTCGTACCCCGGCTGATCGACCTGAGCCTGATCCTGTCGGCCGGACTGCTGGCCGCGACGGAGGCGGCCCGCACCCCGGCGGCGCTCGGCGTCGCCCCCGCCTGGCTGCTGATGGCGGTGCCCGCACTGGTGGTGGCCGGACTCGTCTTCGTCCTCGGTGTGCTGCCGCACCGGCTCAGCACCCCCCGGTGGGGTACGGCCGTGGGGGCCGCCATGGCCGCGGCCGTCCTCGTGCTGCCGCTGAAGGCCGGGCTGGAACTGGTCCTCACCCCGGTGATCCGGATGCTGGCGCCCTGAACGGCCGTCACCTCCGGGCGGCAGCGGCTCCCGGCGTCCGGGCGGCAGCGGACGCGGCACGGACCGACAATCGGTACCGGACCACCGGATCACCGGACCACCGGACCACCGGACCACCCGGACCTCCGGGGCAGCCCCGCCCCGGACCCCGCGCCCACCGAGGAGAGCCGACCATGGCGACGCCACCCGCCGCATGGCTGACCGTGCAGACCACGACCGACAGCGAGGAGAAGGCGCAGGCCCTGGCCCGGGGCGCGGTGGAGGCCCGGCTCGCCGCCTGTGCGCAGATCTCGGCGCCCGTCACTTCCGTCTACCACTGGCACAACGCCGTGGAGACCGCCGAGGAGTGGCAGGTGCTCTTCAAGACGAGGACCGAGCGCTACGACGAACTGGAGGAACACCTGCGCGCCGCGCACGACTACGACACCCCCGAGATCATCGCCACCCCGATCGTCCGGGGCAGCGCCCGCTACCTCGCCTGGGTGACCGACCAGACGTCCTCGGCGGTGGAGCTGTGACGGCCACCGAGGAGCCGCCCGGCCCCGTCCGCATACCCGAGTCGGTACCCGTACCCGGCCCGGGACCCGTACCCGAGTCGGTACCCGGCTCCGGGGCGGTCCGCGCCGAAGGGCCGCTGCCCTTCTTCGTCTACGGCACCCTGCGGCCCGGCGAGCACAACCACGACCGGTACGTCCGGGGCCTCGACGTCCTGGAACGGCCGGCGCTGCTGCACGGCGGGGCGCTCTTCGACGGCCCCGGGTATCCGTTCGCCACCGACGGGGACGGCACGGTCCACGGAACGCTGCTCACCGCCGCGCCCGAGGAGTACGCCGGACTGCTCACCGCCCTGGACCGGCTGGAGACGTACCTGGGACCCGAAGACCCCCGCAACCTCTACGAACGGGTCGCCCGGGACGTCGAGGTGCCCGGCTCCGGGACCGTCCGCGCCTGGGCCTACCTCGCCGCCTCCGCCGTCTCGCGCACCCTGCGCGCGAGTGGCCCGCGCATCCCGGGCGGCGACTGGCTCGCCCACCGCCCGCCCCGGACCACCCCGGAACCGCGCACGCCGTGAGCGTGCCGCGTACGCACCGGGGCGAGGAGCACGCGGTGCGTGCGGGGTCGCGTGGGGCTGTGCGGGGAACATGAAGGACTGTTGAGGGTGAGGCAGTACCCATGACCCGCCGGTGAAAGGCTCCCCATGCATCGACTCGTCGCACAGCTCTGGCGGCTCATACGCGGTCCCCTCCAGTGGCGGGTCCTGTGGCTCGCGCACGCCAAGTTCAACGTGGGCGTCACCGGGGTCGTCCGGAACGACGCCGGTCAAGTCCTGCTGCTGAAGCACCGGTTGTGGGCCGCGCAACACCCCTGGGGGCTGCCGACCGGCTTCGCGGTCAAGGGCGAGGAGTTCCCGCTCACGGTGGTCCGCGAGGTGAAGGAGGAGACCGGGCTCGACGTGGAGCCGGGCCGCCTGGTGCGGTTGAAGAGCGGCTACCGGCTTCGCCTCGAAGTGGCCTACGAGGCACGGCTCGTAGGCGGAACCCTGAAGATCGACGACTTCGAGATCCTGGAAGCGAGGTGGTTCGACGTGGACGCGCTTCCCGCCGCCATGCAGGAGTCCCACCGGGAGCTCATCCGGGGCGCGGGCGGCGACGCGCTCTGAGGCCGTGGGGCGGGGTGGTCGGGTGTCTCACTCCCGGGCCTCGGCCGCGTTCCAGTTCCGCCACGCGTGGACCGTGCTGGGCGCATCGGGGTGTTCGAGGGCCCAGAGCACGTACCCGGCGTGCTGCCGCGCCCAAGGGGTGTCCGAACCGGAGACGACTTTCAGTCTGGCGCGCAGCTCCGCACTGTCCACGGCCCGGGCGACACGGACGTACTCGCTGTCCTTGCAACGGTACGGCCTGCGGACGACGACCTCCACGAGGTCGGTGAGCTTCGACCTGACCGTTTCGTCATGGCCGGCGACCGCCAAGTCCCGCAGGAGGGACTGCTTCGTGCCCCAGTCCTTGGCGTGCCGGGTCCAGTCCTTGGGATACCTGGCCTCCCAGTCGAGGAAGAGCAGCGCGTAGGGCAGCCCCGGCCACGCCCTGATGTCGCCGGACGGGCGGTGCCACACCGCGTGGGGCAGGGTGTGGCTCGCGGCTTCGTCGTACGCCCCCTGCGCCCGCAGGCGGGCCCGCTGCCGCCATGGCATCCATCGCCCGAACCGTGCCGTCGAGCGCCACGTCGCGTACATCCGGTCGCGGGCCTTGTCCGTAGCTCTCCGGGCGTCGGCGCACAGGGCTGTCGCCGCGCTCCGTTCGCCGGGATCGTCGGCTGTCAATCCGAATGTCCAGCCCAACCGCTCTTCCCAGCTGCGCTTTTCGGCATCGTCGGCATCTCCGGCATCAGGCGGTGTCATGGGGGAGATCTTCCCCCGGGCGCGGGCCGGCTCGTCCCCCTGCCCTCACAGGGAATCCTCAGTCAACCAAAATGTTGGCGAGATCGCTGGGAATATTGTCAACAATCCCGTAGCGTGCGTCCCGCTTCGGCCCCGAGGTCGAAGTTCCGACGAAGTGCCCTGTGCGCGAACGCACTTGGCGCTCGACGAGGGGAGACCCCATGCAGCGGATCTCGGCGCCCAACGGGTGCGAAGCGCCCGAACACTCCACCGTCGTACCGGAGATTCGGGGCCTCGCGCCCCGTAAGCACCTCCTGAGGGGCCTCGCGGTCGCGGGCTCGCTCGCCCTCACGGCTCTCGCCGTACCGTCCTCCTTCGCGGCGACCGGCGGCGGCGCCCCGGCCCAGGCCCCGAAGCGGGCCCACGCCGTGGACGCGGAGGACGCCGCCCTGGCCTTCGACTCCGCCGCCTACACCACGATCACGGTCACCGTCGACGGCCTGCCGGTGAACGTGCGTTGGTACAAGGAGATCTGCTACGTCGCCAAGCCCGTGGAAGCGGCGGCACAGCAGACCGGCGGCTTCGGGAACACCACGATCTCCAACACCGCCTGCGGCTACCAGGCCATGAACGTGTTCGTCCCCGAGAGCGCCTTCGGCAACCAGCGTGCGCCGATCTACTTCGCCGTGAACAACAGCGGCTGGATGGCCAGTTACATCAAGGCGAGCGTCACCGGCGGCGCCTCCTACAACAGCGCGACGAGCAACGTCGGTGCCGCGCTGAAGGCCGGGTACGTCTTCGTCGACGTCGCCAACCGCAGCCGCGGGCTGCTCGGCGCCGACGGTACGGCCCCCGGCAAGGCGCCCGCCGCGGTGGTCGACGCCAAGGCGGCCGTGCGCTACCTGCGCCTCAACGACGCCGCCATGCCCGGCAGCGCCGAGCGCATCGTCATCAACGGCACCAGCGGCGGTGGCGCGTTGGTGTCGATCCTGGGTGCCTCCGGCAACAGCGCCGAGTACGACCCCTACCTCGCCGGGATCGGCGCCGCCGGCATCGACGCGAAGGGCCGCAGCACGCTGCGCGACGACGTCTTCGCCGTCAACGCGTACTGCCCGATCACCGACCTGGGCAACGCCGACAAGGCGTACGAGTGGCTGTACAACATCCTCGACACCCGCGCGGACGCCGGTCAGAACCCGTCCCCCGAGGACGCCGCCGCGATCGCCGCCCAGTTCCCCGCGTACGAGAAGAGCCTCGGGCTCCGCAACCCGGACGGCTCGAAGCTCACCGCCGCGAACATGATCGAAACCATCAGGAAGGAGCTCGTGCGCTCCGCCGAGACCTACCTGAAGGCCGATCCGGCGAACACGATTCCCGCCCTCGGCGCCACCTTCGACCTCCAGTCCGGCGGCGGGTTCCCCGGAGGTACGCCCACCACCAAGTCGTACGTCAACGACTGGATCGACGTCGACACCGCCACCCGCAGGGTGCGCTCGGTCGACATGAAGAAGTACCTGGCGTTCGTCGTCGCCCAGGCCACGCTGAAGACGACCCCCGCCTTCGACGCCGTGGGCGTCAACGGCAACACCACCAGCGGCACGGAGACCAACCTCTTCGGCCCGGCGGACCAGAAGTACATGAACTACACCGAGTACAGCTGGGACCACAACGACGTCCCCGGTGACGGCAGCGGGACCGACGACACCGGCCTGACCTGGGCCCAGTACACCGCCAAGCGCTCCACCACCGTGGACGACCAGATCCACCTCATCGACCCGATGGACTTCATCGGCACCGGCGCCGACACCGCCGCCAACTGGTACGTCCGCGCCGGCACCCGCGACCGGGACACCGCTTTCACCGTCTCGCTCAACCTCGACCGGGCGCTCGAAGCGGACAAGCAGGTCGAGGACGTCGACTACCGGCTCGCCTGGAACCAGCCGCACGCCGGGAACTACGACGTGCCCGAGGCCATGGCCTGGATCGCCAAGGTCGTCCGCAAGGCCGGGGACCCGCTGAACGCCGGGCGCCGCTGAGGCCGCCTCCGGGCGTTCGTCAGGGCGCCGGGGCTTCGGGGGCACTTCGGAGTACCGGTACTCCGAAGTGCCCCCGGTGCCGCTCGCACCGGACGCCTTCGGACGAGCGCTTGACCTGTACCGAGGTCCAGGGCCGAGGCTTGCGGCATGAGCGAAGCAGATGAACTGTTCGGCATCACGGAGGTCTCGGCGCGGACCGGTCTTGCGCCGGACACCTTGCGGTACTTCGAACGGCACAGGATCGTGCCGTCTCCCCGGCGCGACAGCGCTGGGCACCGCCAGTACACGAACGCCGACGTCGAGCTGATCCGCATGCTGGTCCACCTCCGTGGGACGGGCATGCCACTGGCCGACATCGCGCAGTTCACGGGCGCCGACGACAAGGCCGCGGATCCGGCCGGACTCCGACTGGAGTTGCTCACGGCGCACCGCCGCCGCGTCCAGGAGCGCCGCGAGGAACTGGACCGCGCGCTCGACGTGATCAACCGGAAGATCGGGGACTACGGCGACCGGTCCACGAGCACCCCGGAACTCCTCGACCGGCCGGACTGCGCGATCGCCTTCAGCGTCCGGGGCGAGGGACCGCCGCTGTTCCTCGTCGGCGCACCGGTCGGGCGAGGAGGCTTCGCGGCACTGGCGGACGAACTCGCGGACAGCTTCAGTGTCGTCACCCATGATCCGCGCGGCATCGGGGCCAGCCGCGCGGTGCCGGGGATGGCGGCGCCCACGCCCGAAGTCCTCGCGGAGGACCTCGCCGCACTCGTCGACAGGTTCACCGGCGGGCCCGCGCTGTTCTTCGGTGCCAGTGGCGGCGCCGTGACCTTGCTGGCGCTGGCCGAACGGCACCCCCACCTCGTCCGCCGAGCCGTCCTGCACGAGCCTCCGCTCGTGTCCCTGCTGAACGACGACGACCTTGCCGGCCGGGCCGCAGCAGCCTTCGCCACGGCCGAAGGTGATCCTCAACGGGCGGTGCAGGAGTTCTTCGACCTGACCGGTGCGGCCCACCGCACGAGCCCGGACCAGAAGCCTCCCGCGCACATGGCACTACCCGGGCTGCCCGCCGAAGAACTCGACAAGAACCGGTACTTCCTGGGGCACATGGCAGGCCCGTCGGTCTTCCACGCGCCCGACATCGAGGCCGTCCGCCGCGCTCCGGTGGTTCTGTGCGCCGGCTCCCTGAGCCATCACCAGATGGCACGCCGGGCCACCCAGGCGCTCGCGCTGCTGCTGGGGCTGCCTCTGATCGACATGCCCGGAAACCACATGGGACCGAGCGCCGAACCGACGGAGTTCGCCCGCGCCCTCGCGCCACTGCTCGAACCGTGAACACCCCACTCCGGACACGTGGATCAGGCCGTGGCCCTCAGTCGCCGGACAACCCCCAGAAGGCGATCACGGCGTCCGTTCCCTCCGCGTCCTTCAGGGGCCTGCACCATGCGGACCAGCGCGGCATGTCCCACAGGCCATCCGTGCCGGGGTGCCCTGCGGCGTAGTGTTCCTGGGCTCGTGCGAAGTCTTCCCGGGTCGGCTCGGCGGTGCCGAAGAGCTCCACGGATTCCTCGTCCGACAGCGGGCGCACGGTGTGGTAATCGTCGTACGCGTCGGTGTCGATCAACTCCCACACATCGATGATCGTGTGAGTTCCCTCGCTGCCGAAGTCCTCGTCCTCCCAGAGGTCGTCAAGGTCGTCGAGCGAGGTGAACGTCCCTCCTGCGGGCCGCAGATCGTCCCAGTCGGTTCCATGGACGAAGAGCTTCTCGAACTCGCTCTGCCGCAAGGCGGCCAAGGTCCCCGCGACACCTCCGGCACAGGGCTCGATGTACTCCCACGCTGACGCGCCCACCTCAGATCCTCCCCCTTCCCCCGGCCCAGCGGCCACCGGTACGGACTCTATCCGTCGACTTCCGTGACGAGGGGGGACGTTGGTGCCGAGAGCCGAGGCCCCCACCGGATACCGCACGGTGGGGGCCTCGGCCGAAACGGGTCGAGAGGCTTGTCAGATGGCGCTGAACTCTCCGGTTTTGACGCCTGCCACGAATGCGGTGAACGAGGTGGCGGAGATGCCGAGGACCGGGCCGCTCGTGTCCTTGGAGTCACGGACGGGGACCGTGCCGTGCGTGGTTGCGAGGTTCATGGCGACCTCGACGCACTGGCCGCCGTTGGCACTGTAGGAGGACTTGAACCAGTGGAGGGATTCGGTTGTCACGAGGTGCCCTTTCGTACCTGACTGAATCATGGCCACGGATTCCGCCTGTGACAGCGCTTCGGCCGCGAGCTGATGGTAGGCCGTGAGGAGCGGCCCGACGAAGCGCATATCGCGCTCCAACTGCCCGGAATGCGCGGACTCCGCGTAGGCCACGTGCGACCTGTCGGACAGGGTGACCAGCGTGACGGGTGTGTAGAACGAACGGCGTTCGCCCAGCTCGAAGGTGGCCACCTGTACGACCGTATTGGGCAGGTCCGCGAGCGCACTCAGATGGTCGAGCTGTTCCGCCATCACCGCCGGGTCGCCAACGCGTTGTCGGATACAGCTCTCGTCAAGGACTGCGTAGATCTGAGGGGGTGGCGTGCGGGCAAGTGACCGTTGGCGTCGAGTCAGGAGCGCGAGCCTCTCTTCTGCCTGAAGCTCGGTGATCGCGCCGCGTCGTACCGCCCCGCCAGTGATGGCAGCCGCGTATCCCGGGGTTTGGAACAAGCCTGGAATGACGCCCATCTCGAAGAGACGAATCTCTGTGGCCTGACTCTCGTACACCACGAACTCCGGGAACCCGTCGAGGATCGCGCTGTTCCGGGTCGCCGCACCCTGTCGGGTCAGTGCATCGCCCGTACCCAGGGCGCGGTCCGTACTTGCAGTGAACTTGGCGGTTGGAGTTCGCGCACCAGTTTCGACCCCGGAAATATGCGAAGCGGAATAGCCCGTGCGGGCGGACAACTCGTCCTGTGTCCAGCCGCGTTCCTCGCGCAACCTGCGCAGACGTTCACCGAAGGCGGCTCGGGGGCTTGCCCCGGGGTCTAACGCTTTGCGATTCGCCACTCTTCATCGATCTTTCGTTCAGTCTTGTGGAGGTTGAAGGCGTTTTAAGCGTAGGTCACCCTGAGGGCTCTTGGTAGCGAAACGACTACAGAGAGGAGTGGTCCATGTCTGAGCCCGACGCCGGTACTTCGGGGGACCTGGGCACCGATCGGCCGCTTCCGGTCCCTGGTGCACTCATGGTGGACACCAGCCGTGAGAATCGTGTCGGGGAGTTCCGAGGGGTCGCCGGGCCGTACTGGGCCATAAGGCCCGTCGGCGGAGGGATCGAGTGGGAAGCCGTCCCCGAGCGCGTACGGCCGGCGAGCCCGGCAGAGCGGCTGCGTGCGGAGAACGCGCGGTGCAACGCCCGGAGTCGGGGCGATGTGCTGTGAATGCGAACCCCGACGACGTCACCCCCGACGGCGTCACCCCCACCGAGGTGCGACGGGCGCCCGCCTCCGTTCCAGTCCCCGTCTTCGCCTCCGCCGGCTGCTCGGTCTGCCGGGACTTCGACTGGGCCGAAACGGACGCCGAGCGGACGGGCGACCTGAGCGCCGCGACCGACTGGCGGGTCCTGCGCAGACGTCATCAGGCGGCCGAACACGAGGAGGCGGCAGCCGGTAGCCCCTCGGCGACTCCCGTACCGCACCAACCGGCTGAGGACCGACGAACCGAGGGAGACGCTCCCGTGCGCCTCGCCCCGCGAGGAAGTGCACCGTGATCCAGTGCACCGCCGTCGCCCTGCTACCGGCCTCCCCGCGTGCTGTCCGCAGGGACGACGGCCCGGCGGAAGAACGGCCCATCCGATGCGTACTCGGAGAACAGCACCCGGACGAGCACGCGTACCTGCTGTGGGACGACGACCGGCTCGGCGGCGGGGTGTGGGTGCGCTGGGGGGCCGACCGCATGTACCGGGTCGTACTGCTCCGATGCACCTACGCCGACGAACTGCTCGGTCCCTGCGGGTTGTTCGCCGACCACGCGGCGGGACACTCCTGGGAGGTCGTGTGCCCGGCCGACGAGGAACCCCGTACCCGGCCCCGGGGACAGGCATACCGGCCTCGCGGCAAGCACCGCAGCGCGGAGGATTAGGTAGCGAGGAGGGTGGCACGGCCGGGGCCGAAGAGGTCCGTCACCTCATCCGCCGGGCGCCCACGGTCCAGAAGGCCGCGAACCCCGTCCACATGATCGCGAAGGCCCAGAGCACGGGATGTCCGCCGAACAGCGCCATGGAACCGAGCCAGCCGATCCCGAAGGCCACGAACAGCAGGCCGAAGTTGGGGAAGGCGAAGAGTGCTGAGAGCCGCCCGCTCGCTACCGCCCACGCGCCCAGCGCGAGGGCCAGACAGCCTGCCGCCAGCCACGGATGGGCCCCGCTCTCCGAGGGAGGCGGATAGGAGTGGGAGCGGCCGAGTACCACCAGGCCTACGACGTTGTCCCGCCAGAGCCTGACCTCGGCGGGATCGCCCGTGGTGATCTCGTCGTACGTCTCCTCATCCACTCCCAGCCAGTCGGTGTGGCCCGGCCGTTCGACCTCGATGTCGTAGTACGTGGTGCACGTGGTGACTCCGGCGTCCGAACCGTCGGTGGTGCACTCCTCGCCGGTCCGGCGGTCGATCGCCGAACCCGCCTCGCGCCGCACACACTCGTCGCCGCCCTTGCCGCCACCGTCGTTCGCGCTCTCCGGCCCGCTCCCCACTGCGCAGAGTGGCGCGTCCCGGTACTCCATCGTCGCCGTGTACCCGTCGGCGACCTGCAGGCCGCAGAGCAGGGCTCCCCACCCGGCCGCGAGGGCGATCAACCCCCGTAGCCAGAGGGGCAGCAGTCCACCTCGCCCGTTCCGCCCGACCCCCGTTGTCCTCACCCTGCGGTGATTCCCTCCGGGCGGAGCCGCCATCCGCCGGAGTCTGTTCCCGTACGGTCACAGACCTTGCTACAGGGGGCGGAGAACGGGATCGATCTCCGCCAGACTCTCGTGCAGCCGACGGGCACCCCGGACAACACGATCGTCGGGGTCGGCCGACATCTCCTCGCAGAGCCGTAGGGCTCTGTCCAGGTCGTCCGAGAAGATGCCGAAGACGGCGAGGATCGCGTCGTGGATGTGGTCGGCGTGGTGGTCGTCGGCGACTGCCAGTGCGGACGCGACCATCGCCAGTCCCACCCTGTCCTTCCGCCGGAGCAAGCCCTCGGCGGTCCGCCGGGTGACGAAGGTGTCACCCGGATCGAGCAGGAGGCCCCGCAGCGGCTCCACGCTCTCCGGTATCTCGGCGAACCCTGCCAGGCCGTGACCGGCATCCGCACGGTCACGCCAGTCATCGCTTCGCCCGAGTTCGCCTAGTGTCACGACGACCGCACGCCGTAGCTCGCTGTCCATTGGTTCGCCCAACCTCTTCCATGGAGCGACGCGCGGTCAGGCGGGTCGACGGGTTCTACATGCGTGGTCGTCGTTCGCGGGCGTCATATCCAGAAGCGGGACCGCTTCAACGGTCCCTCAACTCCCGGGGACCCGGCCCGCCAGCGCGTCCGCGACCCCGGTCTCCTTGTGGCCCAGGAAGTGCGGGTCGGGCCGGAGGAGCGCGTCCAGGGCCGCCTTGCCGGCCGCGAAGACCTCCCGCGTACCGCCGTAGAGCCAGGTGACGTCGTGCGGTTCGTCGACGCCGACCCCGTACGCGTCGATCCCGGCGGCCCGGCAGAGGGCGACGGCCCGCCGGATGTGGAATCCCTGGCTCACCAGGATCGCGCGGTCCACCCCGAAGATCTTCTTCGCCCGGACGCAGGAGTCCCAGGTGTCGAAGCCCGCGTAGTCGCTGACGATCCGCGCGCCGGGCACCCCGTGCGCGGTGAGGTACGCCCGCATCGCGTCCGGCTCGTCGTACTCCTCACGGCTGTTGTCGCCGGTCACCAGGAGGGCCCTCACCTTGCCGGTCCGGTACAACTCGGCCGCCGCGTCCAGTCGGTGGGCGAGGTACGGGGTCGGCTTCCCGTCCCACAGTCCGGCGCCGAACACCACGGCCACGTCCTCGTGCGGCGCGTCGGCCGTGGTCCGCACGTGCGCCTGGGCCGTCGCGTACATCCACGTCATCGGCGCCAGCGCCATGGCACAGGCCACCATCAGCCCCTGGAGTGCGCGCCGTTGACCGCGCCGGGTGCGCGGGACCAGCTCCGCCCACCGGCGTGGCCGCAGTGCTGCTCCCAGGGCCCTCGGCAGTCTCGGTCGTCGCATGGAAACCTCCGTCGGTGCGGCGGCGCACGGCGCTCGTGCTGCCCTCCCCTCCTGAGGGGACGAACGAACGTGCCCGGGGGTTCTGCGTCCGGGGACGCATTCCGCACGCGGAACCGTCCGAACGCATTCGGCCCTTTCGACGAGACGAGCGGACGGTGGGACCGGGAGCGAGGAATTGGGAAGCGGAAGCGGGAAGCGGTACGACCGGATCGGCCGGGAAGTGGAGAAGGTCCGCTGATACCTGCGGGGGCACGCGGCGGCGGCCGGCACAAGAAGGACCCGGACGCCGTGGCCCGAGCCCGCCGGCTGGTGCCCGGGTGCGCCCACTCGGTGGCGGTGGTCGACGTGCCGGGCCACGGCGACCGGCCGGGGAACGGGTACCGCGCGAACAGGGACCGGCCCCGTTCGCGGCTCCGGGACCGGCGGAGAAGACCCTGCCCGCTCACCCCGGGACGCACGGGGGGTCCGGTCGGAGACGGACGGCGGGCTGCGGTTCTTCGCCCGGCACCTGGGTCGAACGCATTCCTGGACGACACCTTGATCTTGGGGCGCCCGAGCCTCGCGGAGGCGTCCGGGACGGAAAACGATCCGAGTGATCGGCTGAATCACCTGTGTCCCCCCGGGACTCGTGATCGCTACGGTGTTCGGGCGAGCCGGGGGGAGAAGAAGTGGAAGTGAACGCGACAGGGGTGGGCGGCGCTGAGGTTCCCCTCGCGCCCGGTGGAGTGCCGGTGGTCGGTCATCTGCTCAAACTGGCCCGGGGACGGGCGGTGTTCCTGCAAGGGCTGCGGGGATGCGGTGACGTGGTGGAGATGAGGCTGGGGCGGCGTTCGTTCTACGTGCTGAACGCCCCCGAAGCCATCCACGACGTGCTGGTGGCACAGAGCGGGAAGTTCAGCAAGGGCACACTCTTCGACCGGGTCCGGCCGTTCATGGGCAACGGATTGGCGTCGTCCGACGGGCCCTTCCACCTCCGGCAGCGGCGCGCCATGCAGCCGGCGTTCCACCGGGAGCGGGTCGCCCGGTACGCGGAGACGTTCGTCGAGGTCGCAGGAGCGCGGGTGGGCGGCTGGACGACGGGGCGGGAGGTGGCCATGGAGCGGGAGATGCGCGAGCTGGCCGTCGCGATGCTGGTGCCGACGCTCTTCCCGTTCGCCGAGGGGTCGCGTACCGGGCGGGCCATCGAGGATCTGGGCGCACGCGTCAGCGGTGACCTCGGCGTTCTCGTGCGGGGCGTGCTCCGGGCCACCATTCTGCCCCCGGCGCTGGCCGTCCTGCCGACCCCCGGGCGGCGGAGGTTCCTGGCCTCGGCGGCGGCACTGCGCACGCTCGCCGAGTCGGCCGTACGGCAGGCCCGCAGCAGCCCGGAGAGCCACGGCGTCCTCGCGCTCATGCTCGCGCACGAGGGTGGCATGTCGGACGAGGAGGCGTGCGACGAAATGCTCACCTTCCTCGTCGCCGGTGTGGAGACCACGGCCACCTCCCTGTCCTGGGCCCTGCACGTGCTCGCCCGCAACCCGGACATGGCCGACCGGATGAACGCCGAAGCGCGGGCCGCCGAGCCGGGCGCCGTCACCCCCGCCGCCCTGCCGTACACCGCACGGTTCGTCCAGGAGGTGCTGCGCCTGTATCAGCCCCTGTGGTTCATGGGGCGGCGTGCCCTGGAGCCCGTGCGCGTCGGGCGGTACGAGATCCCGCGCGGGGCCGAGGTGGTCTACAGCGCCGCGACGCTCCACCGCGACCCCGCCTGCTTCCCCGACCCCCGGCGCTTCGATCCCGACCGGTGGTTGACCCGGCCGGAGAAGAGCCTGCCGCGCGCCTCCTTCCTGCCCTTCGGCGCCGGTAACAGGAAGTGCATCGGTGACGGTTTCGCCTGGGCCGAGATGCTCGCCGTACTCTCCGCCGTCACCAAGCGCTGGCATCTGCACCCCGCCGCGGGGCACAGGGTCCGGGCGGTGGCGGACGCTCAGATCCACCCCGATGCCCTTCCGATGTCCGTCACTCCGCGAGAACCGAGCTGACCAGGAGAGTCGATGCTGGAGTTCCACCTGGGCGAGATCGACCTGTTCGGCACCGCGCGGGCGCGGGACGCTCAGCTGCGGGGGCTGACCCGGTTCCGCCCGGACACCGAGCCCGAGCCGCTGGACAAGGCGGAGTTGCTGGAGATCGAGAGCGAGTGCCGCCGGGGCCGGCTCGCGTTGCTCGACGCCACCGACGAGGCGTACCGAAGCTGTGCGCAGGGGCGTGCCTTCGCCGCGTGGCTGGGCGCGGCCCGACCGGTGGAGCTGATCTGCACGCGCAAGGGCGACACGTCAGTGGAGGATGTGCATCGGTACATCGTCCGGGACGCCGTGCAGTGGCTCACCCTGTGGCTCGCCGGTTATCGCCAAGATCCGCTGTGGCACGCGATCGCCAAAGCCGTGGCGTTGATGGCGGTCCTGGACGACGTCGTCGTAACGCCGCAGGACGTGACAGGCGGCGTGCACCGGATCGGGGACGAGAGCCTGGGAGAGGTGCTGGACCGGGTGAAGTCGCTCGGCGGCGACCGGGACGCGCGGTGGCTCGCCCACGCCCACCAGGAGACGCTGTTCAGCGCGCGTGTCCAGTTCTACGAGAAGTGGTCCACCGCCGGGCCGGGCATGGCGCCGCCGGGACACCTCGACGCCATCCAGGCGTACGTCCGTGAGCCGGACGTCCTGCGGGCGAGCATCGTGCGGACCTACGCGGCCGAGACCCTGCCCGTCCTGCACCTGATCGCCTACTACTTCCGCCTCTCCTTCGACGACTGCGACTGGGCGGCCTTCGTCTCCGCCGGGGTGGCCCAGACCCTCGGCATGGACATCTCCAAGGACCAGTACGGCGTCGGCGTGAAGGAACCGACCAACTTCGGTGTCCGCCCCGACCGGGGTGAGCGGGAGAATGCGCACCACCGCATCCGCCTGCACGGTACGTTCCTGCGTTTGACCGCCCACTTCCACGACGTCACCGACTTCCCCGGCACCGTCTACGACCGCTACTCCCGTGTCTCCCTCTCCTACGCCAGGCTCGTGGACCGCTACATCGAACGCCGCGACATGACCCGCCTGCCCATGAACGACAGCCTGTCCGCCGTCGTGGACGAAGTCCTCAACGGTCGCTGACCGCGGTCGGTCGCGGGCCTGTCCGGCACGGCCTCACCCCTTGGGCACCCACGGGGCCGGCAGCGGCTCCGGCCCGTCCAGGGCGTGGCGGACCTTCTCCTTCAGGGACTTCGCCGGGGCCTCCTGCTCCCGCAGCATGTGGACGAGGCGCGCGGTGGACACGCGGATGTGGCACGCCCGGTGGTTCTGGTGGACGTGGACCAGCCAGGAGTCGTCGGAGGTGAGGAAGGCGCTGCGCCCCGGAGTGTCGCCCGGCCGGGCGTGACGGGCCAGGATGCCCGGCACGTAGTGGAGCGCCGCGTCCTCGGCCACGGCCCGTGCGCGCGCCTCGTCGCCGTCGACGGGGTGACTGGCCACCAGCGTCCAGCGGTGCAGCCGCAGTTCGACGCCGTCTGCTCGCCGGGTCTCGCGGGTGTCCTCCTCGATCAGGACGTACCACCGATCAGTCATGAGGGTTCCCCTTGTCTCTCGTTCGCCGGTCACCACAGAGTGGTCGAGCGGGCGTCGCAGGCCGTCGCTTCGAACTCCGACAGAGGGACGAGGCGGACGAGTGCCTCACCGTCCTTCGAGTAGTCCTCGTACAGGACCCGGCCGGGGCGGAGCCGGTCACGGTCGGCCGTGGTGAAGTCGACGGATCGGGCCGACCACGAAACGTCGTCGGTCCAGCCGACGAGGCGGTAGGCCGTCGCGTCGGCGAGCGGCTCGGGAGACTGGGCCGTGGTCCACCCAGGGGTGGGGGAGTCGAGGGACCACGTGGTGAGTCCGGCCTGGAGGGGCCGGTCCGGTGCCCACTCGCCGATCCTCGTGCTCTCTTGATCGTCCTCCCTGATGAGCCCCGCGCTGGTGATGTCGTGGCCGCAGACCATGATGACGCCGAGCAGCCCGCCGTCGGCCGTCACGGAGATCCCGGTGACGCCGTCGAAGGACGCGCCGCACCCGGAGGTCGTGGCCAGGGTCAGCCCGACGGCCAGGGCGCGGGCCGCGCGCCGGAACCCCGGCCGTGAGTAAGTCGATCGCACGTCGTCCCCCGTCCGGGGACCATGCGTGAGGAGCCCCCATGCGGCGGATGGTAGGCCGGTCGGAGCCGGGTGGGTGGTGCCTCCGCCCTTCCGTTGTGCCCTCGTTGTGGATCTGTGGCCACGAGTCCCCCGGGCCCCGGCGCGGGAGGTTCGCCGCGTCACGACTCTTGACGGGTACACGAGGACGGGCCAAGAATGATCACGCACTGCGGTATGACAACGTTGTCTACGTCGGAAGAGGCGTTCTTTCCATGAGATGGACCCACGTGATTCGCGGCGCGGGGACGGTGGCCGCGACGGCCGCGCTCCTCGGCGGAGCCGTCGCCGCACCGGCCGTGGCCGATGGCGCCAAGCACGGTCAGGACAGGCTCACCGATCTCGTCAACCCGTTCATCGGGTCCGAGAACGAGGGCAACACCTACCCGGGTGCGGCCGTGCCGTTCGGCATGGTGCAGTTCTCGCCCGACACCGGCCACAACACCGGGTACGACTACTCCCAGAACCACATCCGGGGCTTCTCCACCGTGCACATCTCCGGTGTGGGCTGTGGCCTCGGCGGTGACCTCCCGGTGCTCCCTACGACCGGTGACATCACGTCCACCGACAACGCCGTCTACGCCGCCGAGTTCAGCCACGACGACGAGAAGGCCGCTCCCGGCACGTACCAGGTCGGCCTGAAGTCCGGCATCAAGGCGGAGCTGAGCGCCACCGCCCGTACGGGCGTGCAGCGTTACACCTTCCCGGCCACCGACAAGGCCAACGTCCTCATCAACGCGGGCCAGTCGCTGCACAAGACGGTGAGCACCAAGGTCGAGATCCTCGACAACCGCACCGTGCGCACGGCCATCACCGGCAGTGGCTTCTGCCAGGACACCAAGCCGTACACGGTGTACACGATCACCCGCTTCGACCGCCCCTTCAAGGTCTCGGGCACCTGGAAGGGCGACGTCGTCACCGAGGGCTCCAAGTCCTCCACCGCCGCCGGCGAGCGCAACGGCGCCTTCCTGCGGTTCGACACCACCAAGGACCGCACCGTCGAGGCGACGACCGCGATCTCCTACGTGGACGCCAAGGGTGCGGCCCTCAACCTCCGCTCCGAGGGCGGCCGTTCCTACGACCACGTGGCCAAGGCCGCGCAGGCCGCGTGGGAGGACCGCCTCGACGACGTCAAGGCGCAGGGCGGCAGCGAGACCGTCCGCCGGACCTTCTACTCGTCGCTGTACCGCTCGTTCCTCGCGCCCAACCTGGGCAGCGACGTGGACGGCCGCTACACCGGCTGGGACCAGGAGATCCACAAGGCCAAGGGCTTCACGTACTACCAGAACTGGTCGCTCTGGGACACCTACCGCACCCAGGCCCAGCTGCTGTCGCTGCTCGCCCCCCGCGAGTCCCGCGACATGGCGATCTCCGTCATCAAGATCGACGAGGAGAGCGGCTGGCTCCCCAAGTGGGGTTACGGCACGGTCGAGACGAACATCATGACCGGTGACCCGGTCACCCCGTTCCTCACCAACGCCTACCAGCAGGGCCTCCTCAAGGGGTACGAGGAGCAGGCGTACAAGGCGCTGAAGAAGAACGCCGACGGCGTCCCCGCCGCCGACTCCGCTCCCGTGGGCCGCGAGGCCAACAAGGAGTACCTCGCGAACGGCTTCGCCCCGTACATCGAGAACCGCGCGCACGTGAAGCCCGGCGACTCGGACTACGACCACGGTGCCTCCGCGACGCTGGAGTACGCGCTCTCCGACGCGATGCTCGGCCAGATGGCCAAGGACCTCGGCCACAAGGCCGACGCCGCGCGCTACACCGAGCGGGCCCAGAACTACCGCAAGATCTTCGACAGTTCGACCGGATTCTTCCGCGCCCGTGACGCCTCCGGCGCCTTCACCGGCCCGGTCGACCCGGCGCAGAGCGTGGGCTTCCACGAGGGCACCTCGTGGCAGTACCAGTGGCTGGTCCCCCAGGACCTGCCCGGCATGGTCGGCCTGATCGGCGGCACCCAGGCCGCCAACGCCCGCCTGGACTCCTTCTTCGCCTACGACCAGCTGGTCCAGGACCCGGCGAAGACCGCCCGTGAGACCTGGGTCAACGGCCCGTACGCGTACTACAACGCGGACAAGTACAACCCGCAGAACGAGCCCGACCTGATCGCCCCGTACACCTACCTCTCGACCGGCCAGCCCTGGAAGACGACCGACGTGGTGCACGCCGCGCTCACCCTCTTCACGGACGCCCCGACCGGTATGACGGGCAACGACGACCTCGGCACGATGTCCGCCTGGAACGTCCTCTCCTCCATCGGCATCTTCCCGGTCCAGCCGGGCACCGACACCTGGGGCCTCTCCACCCCGCTCTTCGAGCGGGTGGACCTGACCCTGGACAAGCGCTACTACCCGAACGGCAAGCTCACCGTGAAGGCTCCGGGCACCTCGGAGTCGGTGCGCTACATCCAGTCCGCCAAGGCCGACGGCCGCTCGTACGACAAGACCTACCTGACCACGGACGACATCCGTGACACCCGCGAGCTGACCTACAAGGTCGGCACGGCGCCCTCCACGTGGGGCACCTCGGTGAACGCGGCTCCGCCCGCCCTGAAGTGACGCGCTGACCAGCACGCACTCGGTTCCCACCGACAGGAGGACCCGCCCCTCACCGGGGGCGGGTCCTTCGCGTTCCGCGACGCGGACGCGCGCCCGGGATGCCGGTGCCGGTACGTGCCCGGGGAAGATGCGCGCATGACCGATCAGGCTCCCTCCGCAGTTCCCGCTCAGACGCTCGACGAGCCGCGCTCCGAAGCCGCCCCGGATCGAGAGTTCCTCCAGCGGGTGCGCCCGCCGCTTCTTCCTCCGAACCCGCCGGGTCTGGAGTGGCTCACCCAGGTGAACGGCGACCGGGCGGTGGCTCTGGAGCGGTTCGTCACGGACTGGTACCCCGCAGTGGACCCGGTCCAGTCCCGGCCGCCGGTCAGTGAGTCCGACCCACGTCCACCCAGCGCACTGAGAGTGCTGTACCGCCTCGCGGAGCAGCGGCCGGCCGTCCTCGGAACCCAGAACAGAATCCTGTCGGAGTCGGAGTCGTCCACCGACCACCTCGGGGAGATGCGGGTCTTCGGCGTCGAGAACCAGGGAGGCTTCACCTGGTCGCTCCTGTGGACGCTCGACGGACCCGAACCGGATCCGACTGTCTGGTTTCGCGAGACCGACGAAGCGCCGATTGCCGAACAGGAGCCGCTGAGCGGCTTCCTGATCCAGTTCTCCCTCTTCGAGGCCTCCATGGGTGCCGACTGCCATGCCGTGTCCCGCACCCTCACGGCGGCACAGGTCGAGCACGTCACCCGACCGCTGCACCAGGTGCCCCTCCGTCCTTTCTGGCCCTGGACGTCCACCCGCTTCTACGTTGCTCCCGGCCTCGTCGTGCAGGTCGGTAGCGAGGACGGCGAAGCGTTCGACGTCTGGGCCGGCGCCACTCACCGGAGCGCCTTGGCCCCCCTGGCAGGCCTCCCCGACTACTGGCGCCGCTTCGACGGCTGACCGCCGGGCGGGGGATCGGCCACCTTCGCGCGTACGGGGCCGCCCACCTGGCGATACGGCGAACGACATCGGCCGCGACACGCTCTAGCATCGTGCGATGACATTCCCACGGCTGGTCGCCACCGACCTCGACGGCACCCTCCTGCGACGGGACGGCAGCGTGTCGGACCGGACCCTGCGCGCGCTGCGGAGCGCCAGGGACGCCGGCGCGGAGATCGTCGTGGTCACCGCCCGGCCGCCCCGGTACCTCGACCGGCTCGTGGAGTCGACCGGGCTGACCGGCACCGCGGTGTGCAGCAACGGCGCGCTCGTCTACGACCTCGCCACCCGCACGGTCACTTCCACCCGGCCACTGGCCCTGCCCACCGCCCGGCTCGTCGCCGACCTCTTCGCGGCGGAACTGCCGGAGATCGCCTTCGGGATCGAGACCGGCGACCGGGCCTTCCTGGAACCCTCCTTCCTCCTGCGCTTCTCCGGCGACGACGAGGGGCTGTCCGTCCTCCCGTCCCGCGACGGGCTGTGGAACACCGGCCTGCCCCTCACCAAGCTGCTCGCCTGGTCGGAGCGGACCGACGCCGACACCCTGCTCACCACGATCGAGCGGGCGGCACCCGGACTCGCCCAGTACACGCACTCCGGCGGCCACGGGCTGCTGGAGATCAGCGCCCCCGGAGTCACCAAGGCGGGCACCCTGGCGATGCTCTGCGCGGAGCGCTCGCTCACCGCCGCCGACGTCGTCGCCTTCGGCGACATGCCCAACGACCTGGCGATCCTCCGCTGGGCCGGAGCCGGCTACGCCATGGCCAACGCCCACCCCGACGTCCTCGCCGCGGCCTCGCACCGCACGCTCTCCCACGAGGAGGACGGGGTCGCCGTCGTCCTGGAACGGCTGTACGGGCCGGCCGGCGCGGGGGAGGGGCTCACGGTCACGGCGGTCGTCACCGCCCCTTCCATCGGTGACGACCAGGACGGTGTCGCCGTCACCGCCTGACGGCCGTGCGACAGGGCCGCGGGGCCGCCCGTGGGGACGGGCGCCCGGCGGGGACGGCGAGGCCTCCGTGTCACGCGCGTACCAAGGTGCTGACAACGGCCCGCGCCCGCCCGTGAGGACGGCGAAAACACCCGTGACCCCCGCGCAACGGACAGGCAACCTCCCTCCCGCACGCTGGTGACAGGACGGTACGGACCCCTCGCCGCCCCGGCGAACACCCCGCCGCCGTCCCCGCCGTCGCCTCCCGGAACGGAACCCGCAGGCCCATGCAGCGCACCCGGCAGTTCGCCCGCCCCGTCCACGACACCTTCGGCGACAGCGCACGCCCCCCGGCCCTGGTCGCCGTGGCGCACGGCAGCCGGGACCCGCAGGCGGTCCGGACCGTGCTGCGTCTCCTGGACCGGGTACGGGAGACGCGGCCCGGCCTCGACGTGCGCCTCGGGCACATCGAGCTGAACCGACCGCTGCTGCCCGAGACGCTCGCGGAGCTCGGCGGCGGCTCGGCCGTCCTCGTACCGCTGCTGCTCGGCCGGGGGTACCACGTCAAGCACGACCTGCCCGCGCTCGCCGCCGCCGCGCCCGCCGTCCGTACCCGGATCGCCGCCCCGCTCGGCCCCCACCCGCTGCTGGTGGAGGCGCTGTACGGACGGCTTCTCGAAGCCGGGTGGCCCGCGGGACGGCAGCGGCCCGGGCGCGGGGACGCCGTGGTGCTGGCCGCCGCCGGTTCCCGCGACCCCGAGTCCGCCGCCGACACCCGGCGTACCGCCCGGCTGCTCGGCGAGCGGCTCGGCGGAGTGCCGGTGGTGGCCGCGTACGCTTCCGCCGCCACGCCCACCGTGCCCGTCGCGGTCCGCGCGCTCACCGCCCGGGGGTACCACCGCATCGCCGTGGCCTCGTACTTCACCGCGCACGGCCGTTTCGCGACGGCGGCGGCCGAGGCCGCCCCGGGCATCGCGGCGGCACCGCTGGGCGACCATCCCGCGATGGCCCGGCTGCTGTTGCACCGCTACGACCACGCGTGCGCCGACGCGGCTCCGGCGGAAGGCGGCCGACCGGCCGGCGAACCGCTCCTCGCGACCGCCTGACACCCTCCGGGGTCCGCGGTCCTCCGGCACAAGCACGGACCGCCCTCCGTGTCGATCACCGGGGGGTGGGACGCACTTCCGGCCGAAGCGTCACCGGCCGGGGACGCACGCACTCCGGCCCCCGGTACGGCCGGAGTTCAAACTCCCCGTTTCTGGCGCGTTCGGCACCCGGACACACATTCACCACCCCCACGTGCACATCCAGATCCCGGAGCATGGCGCCCGCCACTGGTTCGAGGAAAGGTGTGACGACATGGCGGACTGGGTGAAGGTCGCAGGCGGCCTCTCGGCAATCTCCGCGGGGTCCAGGACTACGGTGTGGGGTGTGAACGCGCTGAGCGCGATCTACCGGTACACCAACTACGACGGCAGCCCCTGGATCAACATCCCGGGCGCGCTGAGCGACATCGGCGCCGCCTCGGACGGCACGGTGTGGGGTGTCAACTCGGGCAACCAGATCTACCGCTACACCGGGGACCAGTCCACGGTGAACTGGGTGGGCATCAACGGCAGTCTGGTCCGCATCGACGCGGGCTCCCGGACGAACGTGTGGGGGGTGGACTCCGCGGGCGGCATCTACCGGTACACCAACCACGACGCCAACCCGTGGCTCAACATCCCGGGGTCGCTGAGCGACATCGGCGCGGCGGCGGACGGCACCGTGTGGGGCGTCAACAGCGCCAACCGGATCTACCGGTACACCGGGGACCAGGACCCCTCGGACCCGTGGGCGGACGTCGCGGGCAGCCTCAAGCGGATCGCGGTGGGCTCCCGGACGAACGTCTGGGGCGTGGACCCGGCCGGCAGCATCTACCGGTACACCAACAACGACGCGAGCGGCACCAACCCCTGGGTCAAGATCCCCGGTACCGCCACCGACATCGCCGCCGGGGCCGACGGCACCGCGTGGCACGTCAACAGCGCCGGGGACATCTTCCGCTACACCGGCGACCAGCCGAGCTGATCCCCCGCCGTGCGGGTCCCGGCCCCGCCCCCCGACGGGCCGGGACCCGCACGGAGACGGCACCACCACCCCCGGACGAAGGAACCGTGGACGAAGGATCCGCGGACGAAGAATCCCCCCATCCGTCCCGGCCCGTTGTCCGAGACGGTCGTTATGGTCGTCACCATGGACGGGACACACGGGATCGGTACGCACGGGACAGAACGCCACGGGACACGACACACCGACAGCACGGACCGGGACGTACGGGACGACAAGGGCCCGGGCGGACCCGGCACGGCCGCGCCGACGCCTTCGACGCCGCACCCCACGGCGCCCGCCGCCGGCCCGCCCCCGGGCTACACCCCCTCCGACACCGCACGCTGGGACACCGAGGCCGACAAACGCCCCGGCCGCACCGCCTTCCAGCGCGACCGCGCCCGCGTGCTGCACTCCGCCGCGCTGCGCAGGCTCGCCGGAAAGACACAGGTCGTCACCCCCGGCACCCGGGGCGCCGCCTGGGACGCCAGCCCGCGTACCCGGCTCACCCACTCCCTGGAGTGCGCGCAGGTCGGCCGGGAGCTGGGGGCGGTCCTCGGCTGCGATCCCGACCTGGTGGAGACGGCCTGCCTCGCGCACGACATGGGCCACCCGCCCTTCGGCCACAACGGCGAGCAGGCGCTCAACGAGTTCGCCGCCGACTGCGGAGGCTTCGAGGGCAACGCCCAGTCGCTGCGGCTGCTGACCCGGCTGGAACCGAAGCGGTTCGTCCGCGACCCGCGCACCGGCGAACCCGCCAGCGTCGGACTCAACCTCTCCCGGGCCGCGCTCGACGCCGCCACCAAGTACCCCTGGCCGCGCGGCGGGCACCCCACCGACCCGAAATCGGCCAAGTTCGGGGTGTACGAGGACGACCTGCCGGTCTTCTCCTGGGCCCGCGAGGGCGCCCCGACCGGCCGGACCTGCTTCGAGGCCCAGGTGATGGACTGGTCCGACGACGTCGCGTACTCCGTCCACGACTTCGAGGACGGCCTGCACGCCGGCCACTTCGTCCCCGCCCTGCTGCACGACCCGTCGGAACGGGAAGCGATCTGGGCGGCGGCCATCGGCCGGTACGTCCCGGCGGACACCGATCCGCAGGAACTGGCGGAGGCCCTGGACCGGCTCACCGGCCAGGAGTGGTGGCCGCACGCCTACGACGGCTCCGCCGTGGCCCAGGCGCGGCTGAAGGACGCCACCAGCCAGCTCATCGGCCGGTTCTGCCAGGCGGCCGAGACCGCGACCCGCGAGGTCCACGGCCCCGGCCGGCTCACCCGGTACGGTGCCGAGCTGGTCGTCCCCCGCGAGGTCGTCGCCGAGTGCGCGGTGCTCAAGGCGGTCGCCGTCCGGTACGTCATGCAGCGCACCGAACAGGCGGTGATCCGCGCCGATCAGCGCGTCGTCATCGCCGAACTCGCCGCCGCGCTCACCGCCCGGGCACCCGAGGGCCTGGAACCCCAGTTCCGCGCCCTGTACGAGACCGCGCCCGACGACCGTGCCCGCAAGCGCGTCCTGGTGGACCAGATCGCCGCCCTCACCGACGCCTCGGCGCGTTCCCTGCATCTCCACCTGACCGGGCGCGCCGCCTGACGCCGTGTCGTACGCGGGCCAACCGCCGTGCCTTCACGCGCCGTGACCTGCGGGGCGCGGCGGTCGCCCCCGGCGGTGGGGCGGATGATGTGCTGGCACACAGCCGGGCACGCAACCATGGGACACGCGCCGGGAGGGGCACACCCTCTTCCGCCCTCACCCTCCGTGCGGGAGGCTCGCAGGGTGAGGGCGTCGCGCAGTACGCACTGAGGAGGCAGCAAGTGGTGGACGCACACAGGACGTTCGTCATCGTCGGCGGAGGACTGGCCGGCGCGAAGGCGGCCGAGGAACTCCGCTCGCAGGGGTTCGACGGCCGGGTGATCCTGATCGGCGACGAGCTCGACCACCCCTACGAGCGGCCACCGCTCTCGAAGGGGTACCTCGCCGGAAAGGCCGAACGCGACAGCGTGTTCGTCCAGGAGAAGGCGTGGTACGCGGGCGCCGACGTGGAGCTCCACCTCGGTCAGCCGGTCACCTCCGTCGACCGGTACGCCCGTTCCGTCCAGCTCGGCGACAACACCGTCATCCACTACGACAAGTTGCTCCTCGCCACCGGCTCCGAACCGCGCCGGCTGCCCGTTCCGGGCACCGACCTGGTCGGCGTCCACCACCTGCGCCGCCTCGCCCACGCCGACCGGCTGCGCGGGGTGCTCTCCGCCCTCGGCCGGGACAACGGCCACCTGGTGATCGCCGGGGCCGGCTGGATCGGCCTGGAGGTCGCTGCGGCGGCCCGGGGCTACGGCGCCGAGGTCACCGTCGTCGAGCCCGAGCCGACCCCGCTGCACGGTGTCGTCGGCCCCGAGCTGGGCCAGATCTTCACCGACCTGCACAGCGACCACGGCGTCCGCTTCCACTTCGGTGCCCGCCTCACCGAGATCGTCGGCCAGGACGGCGTGGTGCTCGCCGCGCGCACCGACGACGGCGAGGAGCACCCCGCCCACCACGTGCTCGCCGCGATCGGCGCCGCCCCGCGCACCGGCATCGCCGAGGCCGCCGGGCTGGAGCTCGCCGACCGGGCGCACGGCGGCGGCATCGCCGTGGACGCCTCGCTGCGTACCTCGGACCCGCACATCTACGCCGCCGGGGACGTCGCCTCCGTCGAGCACCCGCTCTTCGGCACCCGGCTGCGCGTCGAGCACTGGGCCAACGCCCTGAACGGCGGCCCGGCCGCCGCCCGCGCGATGCTCGGGCAGCAGGTGACCTACGACCGGGTGCCGTACTTCTTCTCCGACCAGTACGACCTGGGCCTCGAATACTCGGGGTGGGCGCCGCCCGGCAGCTACGACCAGGTCGTCATCCGGGGCGACGCGCGCAAGCGCGAGTTCCTCGCCTTCTGGCTGCGCGACCGCCGGGTGCTGGCCGGGATGAACGTCAATGTGTGGGACGTCACGGAGACCGTCCAGGCCCTCATCACCGCCCGCGCCCAGCTCGACCCGGACGCCCTGGCGGACCCCTCGGTCCCTCTCGAATCCCTGCTCTGAGCGTTCCGTACGCCCGGGGGCCCGTCCCGTGCACGAAGAAGCGCCGGCATCTTTGTGTACGGGACATGCCACCGGCAACCCCGCATCGCACATGTGCTCCCGGCCGCTCCGGGACGCGCCTTTTGGCCCCGCCTCCCCGGCCAGGGCAGCAACCCCTCGCGCCCCCGTAGACTTCATCCGTGGCTGGCAGGATCAATGACGACGACGTGAAGGCGGTACGGGACGCGGTCCCGATCGACTCCGTCGTGTCCGAATACCTCCAGCTCAAGAACGCGGGCGGCGGAAACCTCAAGGGACTCTGCCCCTTCCACGACGAGAAGTCCCCCTCCTTCCAGGTCAGCCCCTCCAAGGGCCTGTTCCACTGCTTCGGCTGCCAGGAGGGCGGCGACACCCTCGCGTTCGTGATGAAGATCGACCACCTCACCTTCTCGGAGACGGTCGAGCGCCTCGCCGCGAAGGCGGGCATCACCCTGCGGTACGAGGAGGGCGGCTACAACCCCTCCCACCAGCGCGGTGAGCGCATCCGGCTGATCGAGGCCCACCAGGCCGCCGCGAAGTTCTACGTCGAGCAGCTCGACGGACCCGAGGCCGAGATCGGCCGCGCGTTCCTCGCAGAGCGCGGCTTCGACCAGGCCGCCGCCGCCCACTTCGGCGTCGGCTACAGCCCCGCCGGCTGGGACCACCTCACCCGCTACCTGCGCGGCAAGGGCTTCAGCGACAAGGAGCTCATCACCTCCGGCCTCTCCCAGGACGGCCGGCGCGGCCCGATCGACCGGTTCCGGGGCCGGCTGATGTGGCCCATCAGCGACACCGCCGGAGAGATCGTCGGCTTCGGCGCGCGCAAACTGCGCGACGACGACAACGGCCCGAAGTACCTGAACACCCCCGAGACCCCCATCTACAAGAAGTCGCAGGTCCTCTACGGCATCGACCTGGCCAAGAAGGACATCGCCAAGGCCAGCCGCGCCGTGGTGGTCGAGGGCTACACCGACGTCATGGCCTGCCACCTGGCCGGCGTCACCACCGCCATCGCCACCTGCGGCACCGCCTTCGGCAACGACCACATCAAGATCCTGCGCCGCCTCCTCATGGACAACGGCAGCGCCCGCGTGATCTTCACCTTCGACGGCGACGCGGCCGGGCAGAAGGCCGCCCTGCGCGCCTTCGAGGACGACCAGAAGTTCGCCGCCGAGACCTACATCGCCATCGCGCCGGACAGCATGGACCCCTGCGACCTGCGCCTGGTCAAGGGCGACGACGCCGTCCGCGACCTGGTCGAACCCCGCACCCCGCTCTTCGAGTTCGCGCTCCGCCAGATCGTCGCCCGCTACGACCTGGAGACCCCGGCCGGCCGCGCCGCCGCACTGGACGAGGCCGCGCCCGTCGTCGCGAAGATCAAGACGAGCAGCGTGCAGCGCGAGGTGGCCGTCCAGCTCGCCGGCCTCGTCGGCATCCTCGACCAGGAGTACGTCGTCCACCGCGTCCACCAGCTCGCCCAGTGGGCGCGCGGCCGGGGCGGCGACACCGGCAGGTCCGGGAACAAGCAGCGCCCCGGCGCCCGCCACCAGGACGTGGCGCCCGTCTCCCTCGTCACCTCCGGCCCCGCGCTCAACCTCCGCAGCCCCGCCCACCGCACCGAACGCGAACTCCTCAAGCTGGCCCTCCAGAAGCCCGCCCTGGTCTCGCCCGCCTTCGACGCGTACGGCTCCGACGAGTTCACCGCCCCGCCCTACGCGGCCGTGCGCGAGTGCATCGCCGAAGCCGGCGGCGCCGAACAGGGGGTCGCCGACCCCCGCGACTACCTGGCCGCCGTCCTGGACGTGACCCCGCACGACTCCGTCCGCAAGCTCGTCACCGAGCTGGCCGTCGAGGTCTTCCACGGCAAGTCCATCGACGAGTCCTACGCGGGCATGCAGCTCGTCCAGGTCCGGCTGCGCGCCGTGGACCGCCGGATCGCCGACGTGAACAGCAGCCTCGCCCGCCTCGGCTCCCAGGTCGCCCCCGACCACCTCGCCGCCGCCCAGAACGAGGTCTGGGTCCTCCAGCAGTACGCCCAGGCGCTCCGCAGCCACGGCACCGACGCCCTCTGACACCTTCGCCCCGCCCCGGGGCGGAGCGACGGCCCGGGGCGGCCGGAGCGGCTCCGCCCGGCCCCGTACCGGCTCCGCCCGGGTAACGAAAAAGTCGCCGCACGCCCCTCGTGGCGGCGTTGTGTCGTACGCCACACTGGGCAGCGGTGCCTGAGTCACCGGAGCGCGTCGGCCCACCGAGGGCGGACCCCCGTCACCGCGTTCCGGCAGCGATCACCTGGAGGTCGCCCCCGTGCAGACCCGGACCGTGACGAGTACGACGGACGATGTCCCCCCACGCACCCCCGCGTACGGCCCTGCGTACGCCCCCGCTCACGCCCCCGCGATTCCCCCGCAGAGCAGGGCCGCGCACCATCCGGAGAGCGGGGCCCGGCCGCCCGCGCCCCCCGCCCCGGACGTCGTGCTGGTGGAAGAGGACGACGAGGAGTCCGTTCCCGAGCCGCCCCGGAGCCGGACCACCGACCACACCGGGGCCGGATCGGACCTCCTGCGCCAGTACCTCCGGGAGATCGGACGCGTCCCGCTGCTGACCGCCGCCGAGGAGGTGGAGCTGGCCCGCCGCGTCGAAGCCGGGCTCTTCGCCGAGGAACGCCTCGCCGCGGCCCCCGACCCCGGCTTCCGGCTGGGGCGCGACCTGGACCGGATCGTCGTCCTCGGCCGCACCGCCAAACGCCGCCTCATCGAGGCCAACCTCCGGCTCGTCGTCTCCGTCGCCAAACGCTATGTCGGACGCGGCCTCACCCTGCTCGACCTGGTGCAGGAGGGGAACCTCGGGCTCATCCGGGCCGTCGAGAAGTTCGACTACACCCGGGGCTACAAGTTCTCCACCTACGCGACCTGGTGGATCCGCCAGGCCATGTCCCGCGCCCTCGCGGACCAGGCCCGCACCATCCGCGTCCCGGTCCACGTCGTCGAACAGATCAACCGCGTCGTGCGGGTACGCCGCCGGCTGCTCCAGGAACGCGGCTACGAGCCCGCGGCCGAGGAGGTCGGGGCCGAACTCGACCTCACCGCGGAGCGCGTCCGCGAGGTCCTGCGGCTCGCCCAGGAACCCGTCTCGCTGCACGCCCCCGTCGGCGAGGAGGAGGACGTCTGCTTCGGCGACCTCATCGAGGACGCCGACGCGGCCTCACCCGCCGAGTCGGCGACCTTCCTGCTGCTGCGCGAACACCTGGAAGCGGTGCTCTCCACCCTCGGCGAACGCGAACGCCGGGTCGTCCGGCTCCGCTACGGGCTGGACGACGGACGCTCCCGCACCCTGGAGGAGATCGGCACGCTCTTCGGCGTGACCCGGGAGCGCATCCGCCAGATCGAGGCCAAGACCCTCTCCAGGCTCCGCGGCCACGCCTACGCCGAACAGCTCCGCGGCTACCTCGACTGACCGGCCCCCCGGACCCCGGAAACGCCGGAGGGCGCCCCCGGACGGCGACACAGCCGTCCAGGAGCGCCCTCGGGCTCCGATCCACCCCGGCAGGGGCTCAGTCGACCTCGGCCAGCGCCTCGGCGAACTGAGCCGAGTACAGCCGCGCGTACGCCCCCTTCGACGCGAGCAGCTGATCGTGCGAGCCCTGCTCCACGATCGAACCGTTCTCCATCACCAGGATCACGTCGGCGTCCCGGATCGTGGAGAGCCGGTGCGCGATCACGAAGCTGGTCCGCCCGTGCGCCAGGCGCGCCATCGCCTTCTGGATCAGTACCTCGGTACGGGTGTCGACCGAGCTGGTCGCCTCGTCCAGCACCAGGATCACCGGGTCGGACAGGAACGCCCGCGCGATGGTGATCAGCTGCTTCTCGCCCGCGCTGACCCCGGTGCCCTCGTCGTCGAGGACCGTGTCGTACCCCTCGGGGAGCGTACGCACGAACCGGTCCGCGTGGGCCGCGCGGGCCGCCTCCTCGATTTCCTCCCGGGTGACCTCGCGCGCGGCGCCGTACGCGATGTTCTCCGCGATCGTCCCGCCGAACAGCCAGGTGTCCTGGAGGACCATCCCTATCCCGGACCGCAGGTCGTCGCGCGACATCCGCGCCACGTCCACGCCGTCCAGCAGAATCCGCCCGCCGGTCACCTCGTAGAACCGCATCAGCAGGTTGACCAGCGTCGTCTTGCCCGCACCGGTCGGCCCCACGATGGCAACCGTCTGCCCGGGCGCCACGTCCAGCGACAGACCCTCGATGAGCGGCTTCTCCGGGTCGTAGCGGAACGACACGTTCTCCAGCCGCACACTGCCCAGCAGCTCGGAGGGACGCTCCGCGTCCGCGGGGTCGGCGTCCTGCTCGTCGGCGTCCAGCAGATCGAAGACCCGCTCCGCCGACGCGACACCGGACTGGAGCAGGTTCGCCATCGACGCGACCTGCGTCAGCGGCATCGAGAACTGCCGCGAGTACTGGATGAACGCCTGTACGTCACCGATCGACAGCGAACCCGACGCCACCCGGAGCCCACCGACGACCGCGATCAGCACGTAGTTCAGGTTCGACACGAACATCATCAGCGGCTGCATGATCCCGCTGTTGAACTGCGCCTTGAACCCGGCGTCGTAGAGCGCCTCGTTCTCCTCCGCGAACCGCTCGGCCGACTCGTCCTGGCGGCCGAAGACCTTCACCAGGCTGTGCCCGGTGTACATCTCCTCGATGTGGGCGTTCAGCTTGCCCGTGACCTTCCACTGCTGGACGAACTGCGGCTGCGAACGCTTGCCCACCCGCGAGGCCACGACCACCGACAGCGGCACCGTGACCAGCGCCACCAGCGCCAGCAGCGGCGAGATCCAGAACATCATGACCAGCACGCCGACGATCGTCAGCAGCGAGTTGATCAGCTGCCCCATCGTCTGCTGGAGCGTCTGCGAGATGTTGTCGATGTCGTTCGTCGCCCGGCTCAGCACCTCACCGCGCTGCTTCTTGTCGAAGTACGACAGCGGCAGCCGCGACAGCTTCGTCTGGAGGTCCTCCCGGAGCTGGAACACCACCCGGTTGATCACCCGGATCGACAGTCGCGTCGACACCAGCATCAGCAGCCCGGCACCGACGTAGACCGCCAGCACCACCAGCAGCACGTGGCCCACCGCGGTGAAGTCGATGCCCTGCCCCGGAGTGAAGTCCACCCCGGACAGCAGGTCCGCCATCCCGCCGTCGCCCTGGTCCCGCAGATGCTGGATCGCCTGCGCCTTCGTGGTGCCCTCGGGCATGCTCCGCCCGATGACCCCGCCGAAGATCAGGTCCGTCGCCGAACCCAGGATCTTCGGCCCGACCACCGACAGCCCCACGCTCAGCACACCCGCGCAGAGCATCAGGTACAGCGAGGACTTCTCCGCGCTGAACCGCCCCAGCAGCCGCTTCGTCGACCCCTTGAAGTCGGCAGACTTCTGTACGGGCCCGCCGCCCATCATCCGTCCGCCCGGCCCGGCCATTACGCCGCCTCCGCTTCCGTCAGCTGGGAGAGAACGATCTCCCGGTACGTCTCATTGCCGTCCATCAGCTCGCGATGGGTGCCCGTGCCCACGACCCGCCCCTCGTCCAGGACGAGAATCCGGTCGGCCTCGCGGATGGTCGACACCCGCTGCGCGACGATCACCACCGTCGCGGCGGCAGTCTCCCGCGCCAGCGCCGCGCGCAGCGCCGCGTCGGTCGCGTAGTCGAGCGCCGAGAACGAGTCGTCGAAGAGGTAGATCTCCGGC
Organism: Streptomyces sp. NPDC002690; assembly: GCF_053592415.1. Taxonomy (NCBI): domain Bacteria; kingdom Bacillati; phylum Actinomycetota; class Actinomycetes; order Kitasatosporales; family Streptomycetaceae; genus Streptomyces; species Streptomyces sp. NPDC002690. Next base: position 31,677 of record NZ_JBSFVR010000011.1, read on the forward strand.
TTGCGCACCAGCGTCCGCGCGATCGCGAGGCGCTGACGTTGACCACCGGAGACGTTGGTACCGCCCTGGGCGATCGGCGCGTTCAGACCGTTCTCCAGCAGCTCCACGAACTCCTTGGCCTGCGCCACCTCCAGCGCGTGCCACAGCTCCTCGTCGGTCGCGTCCGGGTTCCCGTACCGCAGGTTCGACGCCACCGTCCCCGAGAAGAGGTACGGCTTCTGCGGGACCAGGCTCACCGTCTTCGCCAGCAGCGCCGCGTCCAGCGTCCGCACGTCCGTGCCGTCGACGAGGGCCTCGCCCTCCGTCACGTCGAACAGCCGCGCCACGAGCCCGAGCAGCGTCGACTTCCCGCTGCCCGTCGACCCGATGATCGCGGTCGTCTCCCCGGGCCGGGCCACCAGGTCCACCGAGCGCAGCACCGGCTCCTCGGCACCCGGGTAACGGAACTCCGCACCCCGCAGCTCCAGATGGCCGTGGCGGCGTAGCTCCGTCACCGGGGCGACGGGCGGCACCACGCTGGACTCGGTCTCCAGGACCTCGTCGATACGCTCCGCGCAGACCTCCGCGCGCGGCACCATCATGAACATGAAGGTGGCCATCATCACGGACATGACGATCTGCATCAGATAGGACAGGAACGCCGTCAGCGCGCCGATCTGCATCCCGCCGCTGTCGATCCGGTGCGCGCCGAACCACACCACCGCGATCGACGACACGTTCACCACGGTCATCACCGTCGGGAACATCAGCGACATCAGCCGGCCCGTGGACACCGCCACGTCGGTCAGCTCGGTGTTCGCGCCGCGGAACCGCTTCACCTCGTACCCGTCGCGCACGAACGCACGGATCACACGGTTGCCGGTGATCTGCTCACGCAGCACCCGGTTCACCGTGTCGAGCCGCTTCTGCATCGTGCGGAACAGCGGCCGCATCTTCCGGACGATCAGACTCACCGCGATGCCCAGCAGCGGCACCACGGCCAGCAGCACGGCGGAGAGCGGCACGTCCTGGCCCAGCGCCATGATGACCCCGCCGACGCACATGATCGGCGCGGACACCATCAGCGTGAACGTCATCAGGACCAGCATCTGGATCTGCTGGACGTCGTTGGTCGTACGGGTGATCAGCGAGGGAGCCCCGAACCGGGCGACCTCCCGGGCGGAGAACGACTGCACCCGGTCGAAGACCGAGGCCCGCAGGTCACGGCCGAGCGCGGAAGCGGTCCGCGCCCCGAAGTAGACGGCACCGATGTTGCAGACGACTTGGAGGACGCTGACGGCGATCATCACGCCGCCGTACTCCAGGATGTAGCCCGTGTCGCCCTTCACGACACCGTTGTCGATGATGTCGGCGTTCAGGCTGGGCAGGTAGAGCGAGGCGCAGGTCTGCAGCAGCTGGAGGAACACCAGCAGCAGGATCGGCCTTCGGTAAGGGCCCAGGAAGGACCTGAGCAGTTTTATGAGCACGCGTGTCTCTCGGGTCGGCGACGGCAGAGGCCGAACCATCTTGCCGTGCCCGTCTCCGTCGGGACGAACGGATTTCCCCAAGCCGAGGTCAAGAAGCGGTGCTAGGGCCACGGCTCCCGTCAGTCCGTACCGGCCTCCGTGCCAGGCCCGTCGAGCTCGAAGGCCCCCGGGTGGATCTGGTCGCGCGTCGCCTCGTACTGCTGACGCACCGCACGCCCCACCGGCAGCTCCTCGCCCGGCTCCAGCACCTGCGCCGCCGCCCCCTGCCAGGCCGGGGGAGTACCGGGGTCGAGTCGGCCCTGCGAGACCCCCAGCGCCCACGCCGCCTGCCGCGCCGCGCCCAGCGCCGCGTACTGCGCGGGCTGCGGCACGACGACCTGCGTACCGAAGACCGCCGGTGCCATCGCGCGTACGGCGGGCAGCTCGGCCGCCGCGCCCAGCAGGAACACCCGGCGCACCTGCACCCCGCGCCTGCGCAGCACGTCGAGCGCGTCGGCCAGCGAGCAGAGCATCCCCTCGAACGCGGCCCGCGCCAGGTGCTCCGGCTTCATCGACTCGCGCCGCAGCCCGCAGAGCGTGCCCGCCGCGTGCGGGAGCTGCGGGGTCCGCTCGCCCTCCAGGTACGGGAGCAGCACCAGACCCGAGGAACCGGGCGTCGACTTCAGCGCCAGCGCCGACAGCTCCTCCAGCCCGCCGTCGAGCCCGAGCATGTCGGCGGTGCCGCGCAGGGCCCGTACCGCGTTGGAAGTGTGCACCACCGGCAGGTGCATCCCGGTCGCGTCGGCGAAGGAGGTGATCATCCCGCGCGGATCGGCCAGTGCCTCGTGGTGCACCGCCATCACGGACCCGGAAGCCCCCAGCGACACCACGGCGTCCCCGACCGCCACGCCGAGCCCGAACGCCGCCGCCATCGTCTCGCCGGTACCGGCGGAGATCAGCAGCCCCTCGGGGGTCCTCCCGGCCGCGTCGGACGGGCCCAGCACCTCGGGCAGCGCGGCCTGGTGGCCGAGCGCCAGCTCCACGAGGTCGGGCCGGTAGGAGGACGTGCGCGCCGACCAGTACCCCGTACCGGAGGCGGCACCCCGGTCGGTGGTCCGCCGCGCGGGGCGGCCGAGCAGCTGCCACACCAGCCAGTCGTGCGGCTGGAGGACGGCCGCCACGCGCTGGGCGTTCTCCGGTTCGGTCCGGGCCAGCCACCGCAGCTTCGCCACCGGCTGCGCGGCCTGCGGTACCGCTCCGACCGCCTCGGCCCAGGGCTGCCGCCCGCCGAGCCCGTCGATCAGATCCGCCGCGGCGACCTGCGCCCGCCGGTCGTTGCCCACCAGCGAGGGACGGACGGGATTGCCCTGCCGGTCCAGCGCCACCAGCCCGTGCTGCTGCGCTGCGACCCCGATCGCCTCGACGTTCTCCAGCAGCCCGCCGCCCGCCGCCTCACCGAGGGAGAGGAGCCACGCCTGTGGATCGACCTCCACGGCCTTCGGCTCGACCGGATGTGCGGCGTACCCCTGCCGCAGCACGGCACCCGTGTCCGTGTCGCAGACGACGATGTGTGTGAAGGCGGCGGAACTGTCCAAGCCGGCGACTATGCCCATGTACGGATTCTGCCGCATCGAGCGGCCTTTCCCGCAACCGCCTCCGGGCTTCCCGCACAACGCCTCCGGCCCCCGCGGTGTGCGGGGGCCGGAGGCGGCCGGTGCGGCGCGGGGGCCGGAGGCGTTGTGCGTCAGGTGTTGGTGGTGCCCCAGTCGTCCTCGACGCCGTTGTGCCCGGCGCGCTCCCGGAGCGACCGCACCCGGTCGGCCACCGAGGCGGGCACCCGGTCCCCGACCTTCTCGCCGACCTTCTCGCTCACCGAGTGGTACGCCTTGCCCGCGTACTCCCGGCCGCTCTGAGCGGCGGACTCCACGGTGTTCCGCACGGCGGGGTTCTCGGCGACCTGGCGGGCGGACTTCTTCAGCTGCTCGTAGCGCTCCCGGCCGGCCCGCGTGCCGAGCACGTAGCCGAGAGCGAGGCCGGCGATGAACGTGAGCCGGTACCGCATGGCAGTCACCCTTCGTTCTGCGTTCGCTGCGTGGGACGTTCGCTGTGCGGGACGTCTGCTCCCCGCCTACCCGGAGGCGCCCGAGATCACCCCGGGGCATACCGATTGGCGAAGCACCCCCCTGCTTGCGCTAATGTATGTGTCGCAGCGAGAGCGCGCCGCCCGGCAGTAGCCAGGCAGGTACGATTTCGAGGCAACGCAGCAATCCCCTGTAGCTCAATTGGCAGAGCAGCCGGCTGTTAACCGGCAGGTTACTGGTTCGAGTCCAGTCGGGGGAGCGCGGTCCCCTGTAGCTCAATTGGCAGAGCATTCGGCTGTTAACCGGAGGGTTACTGGTTCGAGTCCAGTCGGGGGAGCCAACGGAAGAGGACCCTTCGGGGTCCTCTTCCGCGTTGTGGGGACCGCCGTGGTCCGAGGTGGAGGCCGTACCGTGTTCCGCGTCGGGGCCCGTACGGTGGTCCGCGCTGTGGGCCTCGTCACTCGCCGGCCGCCCCGAGCCCTTCCGGCACCTCTCCCGTGACACGTTCGGGTTGCTTTCCGGCCGCCCGGAACCGGGCAGCACGCAGCGCGGTCCTCAAGATCAAGCGAAGTCGACCAGCCGCAGCGAGAGATCGTATGACCGGCTATGCTGCGGCAGACGGCGCGCACACTTGTACGCGCCACGCCGAAACGGGGCGGTAGCTCAGCCGGTTAGAGCAGCGGACTCATAATCCGTCGGCCGTGGGTTCGAGTCCCACCCGCCCCACCGAGCTTCCCCAGGCAGAATCGTTCTGACCTGGGGATTCGCGGCTTCCGGGCCTTTCGCGTGTGGCGTTTGCCTCGCGGCGGTGTGGCGAATGTGGGTCTTCGCGCACCGAAGATGAGCTCTGAACGGCTTTGACCTGGGGTTTTGTAGCGACGCCTCTGTGGGAGCGTCGTAGAACGATCCCATGGTCGTGCGCTGGGGCGGTCGCGTCGATCGGAGCAGCGATCTGCTCGGCCTGGCACACAGGCGGATGCCGACCCGGGCGGCGTCGATCTCCTCGGCCACCGCCCTGGCGACTCCAACGACGAGGCGGAAGCGGTTGTCGGCCGAGTCGACGACCTCAAATCCAGGAAGCAACCCCCTAATTCATCGACGGCCCCCTCCCGCAGTAGCCGCCCATGGGGGCCGACTGGCTCACGTCACCTGCTCAGGGGCCGCCACTGCCCGGCAGTACTGTCGGGCACAGATGTGCTCGATGCGGGCGGTCGAGTCGTCCGTGCGGAGGACAAGTACGAATTCGCAGCCCCCGACCATTCCGTTCTCCTTGGCCAGCACCCGCAGGCTGGACAGCTGGGCCGCACTTGTCGCCCGCTTAAGGGTGATCGGCGTCGGGTGACCAGCCACGGAGAACGTTCTGACCATGGGAGCCTGCCGCATTCCGAGCTGCCATGTAAGCCAGCTGCTGACGATGACGCCGCTGCCGCGGAGGATGTCTTTGTCCACCGTGAGCCGGACCCCGAGCACGTTTCCGGCAGGATCGGCGGCCATCGTGGCCGGCTGCGCCGGCTCACTCTCCTCGATCGGAGTGGCTCCACGGGCGACAAGATCGATCGATCCGTCTCCAGTCATGCCCACCCTGTCGTCCAGCAGACACTGCTGGAGGCGCCACAGCGTGACGGGGTACCGCTCGCCGACCTTGACGAACAGGGCGTCCTTCGGCAATGGTCCCAGTTCGGTCAGCACGGCGACGAAGGCGTCCACGGCGTTCGCGTACGGAGTCACGTTCAGGTGTGGCCATTCGGTCAGGGCCCACTTTCCCTCCAGCCGGAGCTGGATGAACCTCTCGTCGCGCCTGAGCGCTTCGACGACGGCAGCCCTCCGCTTGATCCCAGTCGGTTCGAGCAGGTCCTCAGCTGGGCAGGGCTCGCCATTCGCCAGCAGGTAAAGGTATGCCGCGTCTCTACCGCGGGCTCGACGACGTAGCCAAGATCCATCGAGGCCAGACACAAGGGGACTCTTCGAGTGCCCAAGCAGCTCCAACACCGGAACATTGTCCGGCACACCGGCCGACGCGAAGGTCACCGCGACATCCTCCCCACGCAGCGGTGCCTCCTCCACTCCTGCTCGCAGTAGAACCTCCAAGGCGTTCGGATTGCGCGTCCACCAGCCATGGAGACGACCAGCCCAGGTCAACGGAGGTTCAGCCCCCGCAGCCTGGACGAGAAGCCCCACACTGATGTGTTCGCGTACGCCCAGCGCCGCAGCCAGTTCGGACTCGGGTACCGCCGGGCTGACCGTCAGAGCCATGAGCCGATCACGCCAGTCGGGGACGAACGCGTCCGCGTAGCCGGAGAGGCGCTCCTGTGCCTTCACCAGCAGTTGACGAGCCCTTTCGCGACTCATCTCATGCTGCTGACCGATACTCCCGAGCGTTTCTCCGCGGGCGCGGTCCTCGACGATGCGCCGTGACCGGGGAGGTAGAGCCAGCCAAGCTGCGCCAAGCCAGTCGTCGACAACCCCGGTCCTCGCGCCGTCCCCGTCAGCCATCGGTGACATGCGCGCTGATCAGTCCGAGCCGGTGCGCGATCCGTTGGTTGGTCGCCTTCTGTTCCGGGGTGATCTTCCGAACAAAGGAGTCCACCGTGCAGATGACCCAGGGCAACCCGTCGCCGCCAGCTTGTGCTGCGATGGCCGCCCACGCGAGGTGCTTGAAGTCGCGCATCGGAGCCCAGGCAAAACGTTGCTCCGTCTCCTCGTCGTCTTCGTAGCGAATCTTCACGCAGAGCGGCTTGATGGCGAGCGTCTCGAGGTCGACTTCCCAACCGGGACCGAGCGCCCGCACGACGAGCTCGCTGACCGGAGTGGAGGGCTTGGCCACGAGCGGAGCCCACTTACCAACTCCGTAGGTGGCCCGGACATATTCCTTCATGGGCCTGTCCTTGAGCCACGGCCGAATCTTCTCGGTCTTCCCGATGAAGGGCAGGAGCCGTCCCCCGATCGCCGGGTCGGACGTCCACTCCACGTAGTGACGGGTGCGGTCCGCATCCGGCAGGTAGATCCAGTTGAGGTCGGCCATCCGCTTGTAGAGGAGGCGCACGACTTCTTCTTCGAGGTCGGTGGGGATCGCGTAGTTGCTCATTCGATTCCTCTCGTCAAAGGGAACTGCAGGCGGACCTCGTCCGCCTGGGTCTCAAGGTTCGCCGCGTCCTGGATCCAGTGGTCCATCAGGGACCCGACGGTCTCGTCGCTGAACTGGATTCGGGAGGCGTACGGCAGACGGACGCGCAGGTGTTCGCTCTCCTCGACTTCCTGCGCCTCAAGCGATCGCCGGAGTTCCAGGGTCGCCGCAACCCTCCGGATGTCGGTCACGAAGTCGAGGACCCGCAGTGCTTCCTTGCCGGGGCTGAGCCGAAGCCCGCGCCCAAGTTGCTGGACGAAGATCCGCCGGCTGTGCGTGACACGCAGGAAGGCGATGAGGTTGACGTCCGGAACATCCACCCCCTCGTTGAAGACGTCGACGCACGTGATCACTGGCACCCGACCGAGCCGAAACTCGTTGAGCAGCACCTGGCGCCGTTGCCGCGGGAGCGCGCTGTGAAGGAAGGACGCGTTGGACCAAGCCGAGTCGGACGCGGCGAACAACCGAGCCATATGCTCGGCGTGTTCGATGGTTTGACAGAAGACGATGGCCCTCGGGTCGACCGTCGTTCGCCATGCCTCGCGGAAGTGCTCGACGATCTCCTCGTCGCGTTGCGGCAGGAACAGAGACTTGTTGAGATCCTTGATCGACTGGCCATGCGCGCTGGCGTCCCTGACCACGTCCCAGTCAACATTGTCGACGTACAGCCGGTAGTCGACAGCTGACAGATAGCCAGCGGCCATGCCCTCCGCGATGCCCATCTTGAAGCTCGGGTACCCGAAGCGAGAAGTGATGTCAAACTTGTCGCCACGCCAGGGCGTTGCCGTCACCCCGAACTGCTCAGCATCCCCACACAGATCGAGCAATTCCGCAAACCTGCCGGTCTCGGCCACGTGATGGGTTTCATCGATCATGATCACATCGGGTCGATAGCCCACACGTACGGCACTCAAGACGGACTCGACGGTTCCGACGACGACTCCGTCGAGGCTCTCCGGCCGGCTATCCCCCGTGAGCAGGCGTGTTGGAACCGACTTGGGGATGTGCCGCCACATCGCCTTCTCAAGCTGCGCGACGAGATCCTTCATATGGGCGACGACAAGGATCTTCGCGTCCGGGTTGGCCCTGAGATGACGACCGATGATCTCTCCGCCCACCACCGTCTTGCCGAGTCCTGTCGCGAGCACGAGTAGGGCGGTGCCGTTCGCGTCGAGGTCGCGGATCACGGCCTCGGCCGCTGCCGCCTGATAGGGACGCAGTGCGTACTTCGCGGGAACCGTCTCGGGCATCCGGTCACCGATGGATCCAAGAGTCGCTCCATGCCACAGGCTGATGGGTACGCCGACACCGTTGAGTGCCGCGCTGCGGGCGGCCGCCACCGTGTTGATGTCGGTGTTGGTCACCAGGACGGCCTTGTCGGCGCGGTAGCGCGCGTGGGCCCGCTCCAGATCGTCCACGCCACCGCGATCGACCTTCCCGCCCGACTTCCACTTGCACTGGAAAACCCACTGTTCCCGCCCACGTACGGCCAGAAGATCCGCGCCGTGGTCGCCAGCTCCGTCGATGACGCGCACGTCGTTGAAGCCAAGGTGCCAAAGCGCCCGCTCCGTGGCATGTGTGAGACCTGCGGGCCCTCCCCTCAACAGCTCTTCCGTCGTGAGGAAGACGGCGGTCACTTCTCCTCCGCGAGGTCGTCGGCCAGCAGGCGAATACTCAGCCTCGTGCGCAGCAGCTGATTCGGGAGACTGGTCCCCGCGAAAGTCGCCTGCGTGGCTACGTCGGAGAGGTAACCGACGGTGCGAGCCAGGCTGAGCCGCCGCGCGGAGGCGGAGGCGACGCCCTCATAGACACCCTGGAAGACGCGGTTGTCCATGAACGCTGACGGCAGAGACTCGACGAGACGGACCAGGAACAGCGCCGGAACGTGGAGCAGGAACTCACCGTTCGTACCGAGGTCGGCCGTACGGGTCACCTTGCCGTTGGCGATCATGGCGTGCTCGGTCGCCGTGAGTTCGTCCGGCGAGAGGAATTGATACGCCTTCTCCGCGTCGCCGGTGCGGTCCAGCTCCGACACCATGCGGTGACGGATCTCGGCAAGGAGTTCCTGCGCCTCGGCGCTGATCAGCTGAGCGTCCAGGGCGGTGGCGGGCAGCGACTCAGCCCGGATCGCCGCGATGAGTTCGGAGTGGCTCCACTCCGTCTCCGCCCGCACCCTGAGCAGCACCGCGACCTCGGCGAGCAGCAGGTCGGCCGGGTCCGCACCGAACTTTTGGAAGATCGAATGCTCGAGATCGAGGAACGCTACAAGGGTGTTGCCAGCGCGCTGATCGAGCAGGACGGGGGTGCGATGCAGGTTCTCGTCGGTCAGGCCGCCGGCCGTCAGCTGACGCGTCTCGACCTCGACGAAGCCGACGCGCGGGTGACCGAAGGAGCGGCTGAGCGCCGGGTAGGTGGTGGAGCTCTCCATGTAGCGCGTGACACGCTCCTGTCTGGTCTCCGGACGCTGCTCCGAAGCTGGCGCGGAGGAAGCGGAGCCGCCGAGGCCCTTCGGTGACTGCGCCTCGGCGGTGAGCTTCGACATGTTCTCATCGCTCGCGGGAGTGCTCGGCTCGCCGGTCCACGTCCCGCCGAAGCCAAGGGCTTCCATCACCGCCGACTCGTCGGGCCTCCCCGGGGTAACGGCGGCCGCCTTCGCGTTCTTGCCTCCGCTCTTGGCGGCCTCGTGATCCTCGACCGCCTGCCACCAGCGCTCGTCGGTCTGGTAGTCGGGGTTGCCTCGGCGGAACTCCTGTCCCCACCGGCGGGTGTCATCGTGAATCGGCTTACGTCCGTCACCGGGGACCAGGTAGCGGCGACCGGCATCGTTACGGCGGAATGCCTTGAAGAGGAGGGCGAGCGGGCTGCCGTTCTCCTCGTAACCCATGTCCGCCGCGCGTCGGGGCAGCAGCGGCGCGACTCCCCTCACGATCTCGACCGCCGAGCGCCAACTGCGGTCCCCGTACTCGAAGGCGTCCTTCTGATACGTGACCGGAACGTGGTCGAGGTGGATCTCTCCGATGATGCGGCCGCCCTGATGGGCGAGGTCCACCGGATACTCCGGTTCCTCGTTGCCCGCTGCCCCGTCAGGGTTGCGCCAGGTGAACAGCTGCTTGTCCCAGCGCAGGATCTTGCGGCCGTTGCGCAGGAAGTCGATCCCGTAGTCGTTCTTGTGCATGTACCGCTGAATACCGAGCCACCCGTGCACGCGGCGCTCGCGTTCGGTGAGCCGGTTACTCCCGCAGTCCTCGCAGGTGTCACGATCCGTGAGCTGCCACTGACCGCAGTCGCCGCAGGCGAGACCGTTTTCCAGCTCCTGGTCGATCTTGATATAGGCGGGGATGCGCTCCTTGTTGTTGTAGAGAACGGAGCGATCGTCTCCCCAGCGGCAGTGCCGTACGGGCTTCACCTGGAAGCCGCCGATCCACAGCTCGAACGGACGCTCCAGGAGCAGCCAGGAGTAGACCTGCCCCAGGATGTTGCGAAGCGCCGAGCCGTTCTTCCTCAGCCACGCAGCGCGAGTGGGGTGTAGGCGGCTGATGACGATGCGGGTGCCGTGCTCGTTGGGATCGACCTTCGGCTCCGTGATGTCCTCGGCTTCGAAGTCGTCTCCGATGCGGTCGAGGTCAATCTCCACACCGATCCACTCGGTGTCGCCCTGGCGAGTGGTCAGGACGCGCGTGCGCTTGCCGAGCCGCGCCGTCGAAACGTTGAATCCCATGCCAAAAAGGCCGAGCTTGTCGTGCATGTCGTTGCCCGACCAGCCGGCCCGCACGGCCCGCTCCAGCCGGTCATACGTCATGCCGCGTCCCGTGTCGGTGATCACAAGCTGACCCTGGGCCGAGTCGGGGAGCTCGACGCTCACCCGATACCCGCCCGCCCAAGGGGTTCCGGAGCGATGGATCTCGGTGAAGTCGTCGAAGGCGTTGTCGATCAACTCCGCGATGCACTGCCACTCGTCGAACTCGATCTCACCGAGCATGCGCAGCACACGTGCGGAAGGAGTGATCTTCATTGGTGGGCGGATCCCCTGTCATCGTCTCGCGCGGGCACGCCGAAGGAGGCCCTACCGCGGGCCGCGTTTCGGTGCGCGGCTTGGAAGAGCCGTCGTACGCGTGATGAAGACACTAGAGGGTGCGACTGACAATGCGCGCCAAGTTTCTTTCCAATGAACCAACTTGAGGGAACGAGGGCGCGTCTCGCGGTGCGACGGAAGGATCATCGCAAGTGCAATCCGCACCGCAGATCAGCAGGTCTAGTGGCGGCGGTAGGCGGCTCTTGGGACCTCATCCCGTGATCCGTGAGCCCACCAAGGTGTCCGTCGAGTCCGATGGGTGCGTCGAACTGGCGTTTGGGTTGCGGGTCGAGGTCAGCCTTAACGTCGGGGAGAGGGCTAGGTGGTGTTCAGTGATGGAGACGGTCGCATTGTCCTCCGCCGCGCCGCAGACGCGATCGACGACCTCTTGCGTCACGGGACGCTGCGATCGTTCTGTATCGCAAAGCCGCGAACGACCGCGGCGACCCGGTGCGCCGCTCGCACAGGATCCTCATGCTCCCAAATTCTGATGGCGCGCCATCCCGCGTCCGCCAGGATCTGGTCGGTCTGGGCGTCTCTTGCTCGATTCCCTTCGATCTTGCTGCGCCAGAAGTCGCTGTTCGTCCGGGCGGGTCGGCAGTGGTCGGGACAGCCGTGCCAGAAGCACCCGTCAACGAAGACGGCGACGCGGGCTCGGCTGAAGACCAGGTCAGCGGTTCGCCTCACGTCGGGTAGCGGTCGAGCGGAGACGCGGTAGCGCAGGCCCTCTTGGTGCAGCAACGAGCGGATCCGCAGTTCAGGCGCCGTGTCGCGACCGCGGTTCGCGCGCATCACCGACCGTGTGGCGGACGAAGACGCCCACGACCTTTCGGGGACGGCACGCTTCTCGATCATGCCTCGGGCCTGGGCGATCTTCCATGCCTGTTCGAGATTCGCCACTCGCGTCAGGTGTTCGACCTCACCGACGTAAAGAGCGGGCGAACGGCCATCCTCCGACCATCGGAGATAGGCTCGGATACGGCGAGTGCTGGGCAACACCCTCAACGTGATCGAGCCCAGCGCGTATTCGCCGTCCTTCCGCTTGACGTAGCGCTCCTCGCGTCCCCCAGCAGCGCGATCTTGCTCCGCGGTGATCGTTTTCCTGCTACGTCCCTGACGCCCTCGCCATGCACTCTCGGGCGGCGGCTTGTCCTTCCAGCCCTCCTGCCGGGACGCGGTGGCGTCTTTCATGGACGGCGCTCCGCGTCGTCGAGGGCCTTCGCGACAGCGCGGGTGAAGACCTCGCCCAGTTTCACGGGAACCGCGTTGCCGAGCTGCCGCATCCGCTCACCGCGCGGACCAGCCATGCTCCACTGGTCGCCGAACGTCATGACCCGGGCGGCCTCGCGCACGGTCATGTACCGGTGCTCGGGGCGCATCAGGCCCGTGTTCTCGTCGCGCACCAGGTTGTCGAGCTGCATCACCGACTCGCCGCCAGGGACTCCATGCACTCCAGCCTTGACGGTCTTGGCCGGCCTGTCGAGTTCGTTAGGGGTGTGCCCGTGATAGATCCTCGCACCGGGCCACCCGATGTGGTCAGGGAAACCACCTTGCTCAGTCGTCTTGTCCAGCGCGCGAGGGTTGATCTTGGGTAGTCCCAGTACCGCGTCCCGGAGGGTGAGCCATGGCTGGAGTTCCTCATCCCCGCTTTCGAACGTCAGCTGCTCGTTCTTGTAGCGCGTCTTCACCAGGTCAATGACCCGCTGCGGAATCTTGGCGCCCTCCGCCTCGTGACGGCTCCAGTAGGGGCCGTCGAGGATCGCTCGCGCGAGGGCCGCATGGGAGTGGGTACGCGCGACAGCACGCTTGACCAGATCAGGATCCACGCCCAGGTCGGCGCGAAACGCAAGGAGGATGACGCGGTTACGGATCTGCGGCACTCCGTAGTCCGCCGCGTTCACCTCATGTTGAGTGACCACGTAGGTCTCCGCCGGATCGGTGTCCTTCGCCTTGATCCGATCGTGCAAAGCTTGGTCGTGCTTCTGCCACGAAACGCCCTCTCGACGCCGCACGAACGGCAGAGTGAGCTCGCGCTTGATGTACTCGAAGTAAGGCCTGAAGGACGGGCGAAGAAGTCCTCGGACGTTCTCGCAGACAACGGCCTTGGGGCGGATCTCGCGAACGGCCCGGAACATCTCCGGGAACATGTTCCGCTTATCCTCGTCGCCCTTCGCGATCCCACCAAGACTGAACGGTTGGCACGGAGGGCCTCCCGCCAGGAGATCGACTTCGCGGTCCTTGAGGAACGTCATGTCCAGCTCGCGGACGTCACCGGTTACCAGGGGTGGGTAGAGCGGCTTCTCGTTGAGGCCCACACTCCCGACTCCAGTAGCCCTCTGCCTGTCGATCTCACGCAGCACCTTGACCAGCACCTCGGAGTCAACGCCCTCGGGGTACGCGTCGAAGCGGTTCCCTTCAAGCGTCTCGCACGCCCTCTTGGCGAACTCGTTGAGCAGCACGTGCCGGAACCCGGTGTTCGTACTGGCCTGAACCAGCCCGCCGCCGCCCGCGAAGAGTTCTACCGACGTACGTTCCATAGTCTATCCACTCCTAGCAGTTCAGCGCAGAGAAAACCATACCGCGGAGCAGTGGCGCTTGTTACCGATTGGTCAAAAGAAACCTGTGAGGACGTGGCTCTGACGGATGGGCGACGTGCACCGATCTGGACCACCGAAGAAGGAGCTGGAGCTCCAGTTCTTCCCGGGCCACATCTTCACCTGGCTCAGCCTCACCCTGGCGATTGGAGGAAAGGCCACCGGTACCCCCTTCTCCGCCGTCCGGCAGGAACCCGCACACGCCGTGGTCGGTGAGGTCCGCGGGCTGACGGACGACGACTTGTTCACCGCCGGCACGCAGGACTGCTACCTCGACGTGTTTCGGCTCGCTCCCGGCACCCGACGAGACTCCCGGTGGCCCGAGAGGTGTGTGGCGAACGCCTAACCGATCCCCGTGCGAGTCGGATCGAGGAGGATGCAGCCGGACGGAAGCGGGTGACTATGTCCGTTACTTTGGCATCGTCGCAGGTGAGAGGCGTCACGCTTAGGGTTCGAGTCCCACCCGCCCCACCCAGCGTCCCCAGGCAGAATCGTTCTGACCTGGGGATTCGTGTTTCCGGGGCGCTTTCCACGCGGTACCGGCAGCACGCCGTGCGGTGCTGCCCTTCTGTCGCGGCGTGCCGGCGCGTCTCGGGCGCGTCCGGCCGGTCCTTCGCGACGGTTGTCCGAGGCGGCACCGTGGCGCGCTCCCGCGGCGGCGCGTCATACCTGTCGGGCGGCTACGGGCTTCCTCATGGCGTTTTTGTTCGTTGCTGTACAGCGGCGTCGGCTTCTTCGGCCTCCCGTACGACCTCGAACATTGCCGGGTCTGCCGGGTCTGCCGGGACGAGGCCGGTGTAGGCGGCCGGATCGTCCTCGACGCCCAGAACGAGACTGACCGGATCCCGCGCGTTCTCGTGGGCCTCGGTTCAGGTGAGGTCCTGTATGACGTTCTGTTCTCCCTCTGGAAGGCCGTCGACGCTCACGACCCAGAAGCGTCCCTGACGCTCTGCTGTTGCCTTGTGCGTGGTCATTCCGTGCTCCCCTTTTTCGCTCGGTCCGGTGACGTTGAGACGGTTGGCCCGGACGGCTGATCGATTCGGCTGTGCCCTCCGCGATCCCGGAGTGCACAGCCGGGGGACATGGACTTTGGCGGCGCCGATCTTGTACGTCTCGTGCCGCTCGCGTCCGCTGCCCTGCTGCTATCCGCTTCAGCCGGCGCATTGGCCTCAGGTGCCCTCAGGTGCCCTCAGGTGCCCTCAGGGGTGACGGGCGGCGGGTCGGGCGCCCCGGCGCGGAGCCGTGCTGTCACCCGCGCCGATCACGGTCCCGGCGGGAAGACGCAGCCGAGGCGGATTCGTCGGTGCAGGCCTTCCAGGCGTTCGGGCGGGCCTCCCCGTCCCGACGCATGTCATCATCTGAAGACATCGCTTGATGACAATCTTGGGAGAGCATGCCGATGAACGCCCCTGGTACGACCGCCGACCTGCGGCAACGGGCCCTGGTCCCGGTACTGGTGTTCATCGGCACGGTGGTCGCGGTGATCAGCAGCCTCGGGGCTCCGCTGGTGCCGACGATCGCCGAGGTGGACCACGTGTCCCTGTCCGACGCCCAGTGGTCGCTCACGGTCACCCTGCTCGTCGGCTCCATAGCCACCCCCGTGATGGGGCGCATGGGCGACGGCCCCCACCGGCGGCGGGTGGTGCTGGGGGCCCTCCTGACGGTGGTGGCCGGCAGCGTGCTGGCCGCGCTTCCCCTCGGCTTCGGCTTCCTGGTCACCGGGCGCGGGATGCAGGGAGTGGGCCTCGGCCTCGTCCCGTTGGCCATCGCCACCGCGCGAGACGCCTTGCCGGGAGGGCGGTCGCGCTCCGCGGTCGCGATGCTCTCCATCACCACCGTGGCCGGCGTCGGACTCGGCTATCCACTCACCGGACTGATCACCCAGACCATCGGTGTCCACGCCGCCTTCTGGTTCGGCGCCATCATCAGCGGCCTCGCCCTGCTGGCCGCCGCCCTGGTCGTACCGCAGGCGGGCGGACGGGAGAAGCGGCCCCTGGACGCCCCCGGTGCGGCCATGCTCGCCGTCGGACTGGCCTCGCTGCTGCTCGCGCTGAGCGAAGGAGAGGTCTGGGGCTGGACCTCGGCCCGGGTGCTGGGCCTGGTGCTCTTCGCGCTGCTGCTCCTGGCCGGCTGGGGATTCCACGAACTGCGCACCGCCCACCCTCTGGTGGACCTGCGGACGCTGCGCAACCGGTCGGTGCTGACCGCGAACGTCGCCGGTCTCGTGGCGGGTGTGGCGATGTACATGATGATGTCGCTGATCACCCGCTTCGCTCAGACCCCGGCCTCCACCGGCTACGGCTTCGGCACGTCGGTGCTGGTGACCGGGCTGGTGCTGCTGCCCTTCTCGGCCGCCAGTGTGGCCTCCAGCAAGCTGGTGCCGCTGCTGGTCCGGCGGACGTCCACGGCGGCGGTGCTGCCGATCGGCTGCGGGATCTCCCTGGTGTCGATGGTGTTGTTCCTCTGCGCCCGGGGCAGTCTGTGGGAGCTGTTCCTGATCATGGGCGTCGCCGGACTCGGCGTCGGCTGCACCTTCGCCGTGATGCCCGGACTGATCGTCAACGCCGTCCCCGCGCACGAGACCGGCAGCGCCATCAGCTTCAACCAGGTGGTGCGCACCATCGGTTACACCACCGGCAGCGTCGTCAGCGCGGTCGTCCTGGAGGCGCACACCGCCCCGGGCCGGATCCTGCCGACGGACAGCGGCTACCAGGCCGCCGCCTGGCTGGGCTGTGCGATCTGGGTGGTCGCCGGGATCGTTACGATCGTCCTGCCCGGGCGGGCCGGAGCAGGGGAGTCCGGGGCGAGCGCCGGAACCGTTGACGAGGAACTGCTGATGGAAGAGAGCATCGCGGACGCCGAAGGCGCCGAGGACAGTGTGACCGCGGTACCGGGCGGACCCGTCCGGTGAGCGAGGGCAGACGGCGGGACGCCACCCGCAGTCGGCAGCTGCTCCTGGAGGCGGCTGCCGGCCTGTTCGCCGAACGTGGCTTCGACCGCAGCACCACGCGGGAGATCGGTGAGCGCGCCGGTGTGGATCCGGCCTTGATCGCCCGTTACTTCGGAGGCAAGGCGCAGCTCTACCTCGCGGTGCTCGACCTGGACCGTGCGGGGGCCCGGCCGGCCGACCTGCTGGAACCCGAGCGCAACCGCGGGCTGGTGAGCGGTGTGGATCTTCGCGGTCCGGGGCCGATCTTCCGTTCGGCGGTCGACCCGTTGAAGGAGCCGAACGTCCGGGATGCCGCCTTGGAGCGGCTTCAGTGGCGTCTGGTGGACCCGTTGTGCGAGCGCTTCACCCGCGAGGGTCGGGACCGGCCCCGATTGCGGGCGGAGTTGGCCGTGGCGGCGTTCGTGGGCATCGTGCTGTGCCGCCACGGCGGCACCCTGGGAGCACTCGCCGGGGCCGACCCGGACGAACTCGTCCCCCTGGTGCTGGACATGCTCGGCCAGGGCTCTTGAGGACCTTCGCCGACAGGCGCGCCGCCGAGGCCGCCGCCCCCGAGACCCCCGCCACCACCCGCACGATCACCTCGGCCGAGGGCTGCCCGCAGGCGGCGACCCGGTGGTCGTCGTCGGGACCGCGTGGGTGACCCGGCGACCGTTCGACACCCGCCGGTGAACCAGATCGGCCCGGGCAACCACGTCACCCAGCGGCGGACCGGCCGGACCACGACGTCGCGGAGAGGTTCGACATGGGCGTAGTTCTCACCCGCGTACTCATTCTGCCTGCGGTGATCCTCCTGGGGTGGATCGCGTCCTGGTGGGGAACCCGGCGCCTGCGGTGGATCGGGCTGTCCGTCGCGGCCGCGGCCTCCGTGGTCTGCGCCGTCATCGGCCAGGACGCGATGGGCCCGCGGACGGACCCGCACACCCTCGGCTGCTCTTCGGCCTTGGCGTGCACGGACCTGCGCCCGGTCTTCGTCATCGCGTCCGGGCTGCTCGGGTTCGTGTCCTGTCTGGCGCTGGTGGTGCTGACGCTCGTGGTCGAGTTCGTCGTGCGCGTCCGCAGGAAGGAGTCGGCCCGACCCGGGCCGTAGGGCCGGGGCTGTCGGGCCCGTCGGCCGTGCCGTGCCCCGGAGGCGGAGCGGCGACCACCCAGCCGTCCCGCAACGTGTGGCCGGTCCTGGCCAACACCTCGCGACGATCCCGCTCCTGCCGGACGGGTCGCGTTTTCGCCCGTCGGCGGGACGGCACCGGGTGCGTGCCTCCGCTGCCGCACGTTCGTCTCCGGGGGCGCTCGGTCACGGGGCGGGGTGCAACCGGCGTGGCTCCTCCGACGTCCAGAAGGTGAGCGGGATGCCACAACTGCTGCGTGTGGCAGTCCAGTTGGTGACCAGTGCGCCCGCGTCGCGTTGCGGGACCACGTCCCGGTCCTGCCGCGGTCGACGTCCGGCGCAGCGGGTCGAACGATTGGTTGATTTCTGGAGGTGTGATGAAACCCGTCATCCGGAGGCTCGCGAGCTTCGTGGGGGTGGGCGTGGCTGTTGCGGGGATGTCCGTGACCGGCGCGTCCGCGGCTCACGCGGAGGCGCCCACAGCGGGTTGCCCGTATCCGTACGTCTGCTTCTACCTGAACAACAGCGCGCTGCTCGCGGGTACGCCGATCTCGATGTTCAAGGACGTCACCAGTGGCTATCAGGCCGTGACGCCCAGGCCGCACTACGGGGTGGTGAACACCCGGAACGACGACGTCGTGTACCTGCGGCTCCAGGACGGCACCTCGATCTGCCTCCCGCCGAACAACTCGACCCTGTTCGCCAACGCCTTCAGCGTCACCGGGATCCGGATCTCGTACAGCGCGACCTGCTGAACCTCCTGCGGTGGAGCCGGCCTGCGGTGGCGTACGACCGCACCGCGGCCGTCGCCGCCGGCAACGGCGGGTTCGGCTGGTACGGGGGTGGCTGGCGGGCGGCAGAGAGGGCCTCGGCGGCCGTGTGCCCGACCTGGAGTCGGGTGCACGGCCGTCTCCGCGCATCCCGGCCGGGGTGCGTCGCCCGATGAACGTCGCGGTCTGCCCGGCGTGTTGCCGGCCGCCCGACTTCGTGTGGTCTGGCTTCGGTGCTCATGGCTCAAAGGGCCGACCGGCGTGGGCAGTTGACGTCCCCGGTGCAAAGTGGATCTTGGAGGTGGCTCTTGGGCGTGATTCTCGGGTTGAACCCCTGTGGTTCATGGGAGGGTTGGGCTGCTCGACCCATGACGGAGAAGAAGCTCCGTCCGCGGGCGCGTGCTGGTGCGGCTGCGAGGAACAAGTCGGCCTCGGTCACCGCGCCGAGCAGGAGGGACCACGACCATGACCATCGCGCAGATCCTGGAGAAGACCGTCCGGGCCCTCGGCGGCACCTGGGACACCCGCCGCGCCGTGACCGCGCTCCGCGACGCCGGGCACGGTGACGGCGACCAGCGGCAGCAGGAGAAGCGAGCCCGTGAAGCCCTCCGCCGCCTTGCCGCGGCAGGCGTCATCGTGAAGATCGCCCAGAAGAGCGCCACCTACCGACTCGCCGAGCGGTGAGCGCACCTCTTGCCGCGCCCACCACCGGGCCGGTGGTGGGGCGGCCGAGCATTCGGGGCACGTGATCCCCGGTCCGCGGTGACGCCCGCCGTGATGCCCCGGAGCTCCGTCGATCTCGCGATCGGGAAAGATCGTTCGAGTCCAGGGGCCGCCGGCTCACCCGTCGCGGCCCGCGCCGAGGAAGGCGAGCAGGCTGACCGGTGCCGGGCGCGCGTCACCGACGGCGGCCCGGTGCAGGTCCCGTACGGTCCGCACCACGGCCCGGGTCACCACGTCGACGCCGGCCTTGCGCTCGAACCAGTGCCAGTCGCCGTGCGCGTTCATCTCCAGGAAGACCGGCTCGCCGCCGTCCCGGTCCCGGAGGAAGTCGAACGCCCCGAAGACGGCACCGGTCTCCCGGGCGATGGCGCGTGCCGCCGACGCCACGGCGGCCGGGGGCCGGACCTGACGTACCACCACCTCGTCCGGGCGGGTCCAGATGTCCTCGGGGTGCTCCTTGGCCACCTCGAAGGCGTGCAGCTCGTCCCCGGTGAGGTAGACCCGGTACTCGGCGTCGTGCTCGACGTACTCCTGGAGCATCACCGGCGTGCCCCGGGGCAGGCCGGGCAGGCCGGCGAGCCGGTCCCGGTCCAGGACGCGCGGCAGATACCAGTCGAGCCGGCCCGGTTCCGGCTCCACGTAATGCCGGTCGAGGACCTTGAGCACGTACCGCTGGGCCGGGAGCAGCCCCGCCGCGTCCGCCGGGTGGGTGGTGACCAGCCCGCGCGGGACGCGCACACCGAGCGCCAGAGCCCGGGCCCGCTGCACCAACTGCCCCGGATCGGCGGCGCCGATGGTGGCCGGGGAGGCAACGGTCAACTGCTGGGCCAGGGCGGTCCACGCGTCCCGGTACACCATCCGCCCGCCGGCCGGACCGGCCGGCAGCTCGTCCGGCGCGGCCCGCAGGGAGTAGTGGCGCAGCCAGGTCACCGTCGGGGCGAACCGGTGTCCGTCCAGGGTCAGTACACCGTCCGGCCCGTGGACGGCCCGGACGTCCGCCAGGCCGTCCGCGTCGAGCCGGTGCACGGGCACCCCGATGCGGCGCAGCAGGGCGGATGCCTCGGTGGCCTCCCCGTCGTCGCGTCGGGTGAGGAGCAGGACGCATCGTTCAGCCATGGGTGGGGGCCAGTAGCGATTCCGCCATCTCCAGGAGCCGCAGGGCCTTGTCGGAACGGTTGCTCGGCTCGGCGGCGCGCAGCCGGGTGAGCAGTTCGAGCCCGATGGCGGCCTGGTCGGCGAGCAGCCCGAGGAGTTCGACGTCCGCCATCTCCCGTGTGCCGCCGGCGTCCCGGTCCAGTACCTCCAGCACGCCCACGCACTCGTCGTCGCCGCCGAACAGCGGTGCGGCCATGATGCTGTCGGGCACGTACCCGGTGGAAGCGGCGGCCTCGCCCGAGAAGTGCCGCGACTCGCGCATGTCGTCGACGAGCATCGACTGACCGGACGAGGCGACCCAGCCCGCGATACCGGTCCCCGCCGGGAAACGCGTACCGACGAGTTGGCCGTCGCCCTCACCGGCCACGGCCTCGAAGACCAGGTCACCGTTCTCCGGATCGATGAGGAAGATGGAGGAAGCCGCGGCGCCGAAGGCGTGGCGCGAGACTTCGACGATGGACTGCAGCAGGCGGCGCTCCACGGGCGTCGCGGCGTCAACGGGTTTCGTCATGTGCACCTCCAAGTCGACCGGTGGTGTTCGCGGCGCAGAGGAACAGCACCGTCTTGAGCTGGAACGGCGTGAGCCAGGGGTGCTTGCCGAGAATCAGCGCGCACAGGCCCGAGATGTGCGGTGCGGCGAAGCTGTTGCCGGTCGAGCGGATGGTGCCGCCACCGGGCCACGCCACGGGGACGCGCACACCGCGCGCGTGGAACTCCACGGGAGGCGCGGGGTTGTAGTAGTACGTCATCGGGTCGTCCTCGTCGTGGCTCGCGACGGAGATCACCGAGGAGAACGACCAGGGATAGCTGGGCACCGGCCGGTTGTGCGCGGAGACGACGAGCGCGCACCGGCGGAAGTAGGCCCGGTCGACGAGCTCGTGGAGCTGCGCGGTCAGGGCCGGCCGGGTCGTCGCCAGGCTCAGGTTGATGACGTCGAAGTTCTGCTCGATGGCCCAGGAGAGCCCGGCGATGAGCGCCGGGCCGCTGCCCGTCTTGCCGTCGGTCAGCACCTGGACCGACGAGAGTGAGACCCCCGGTGCGACGGACCGGATCACCCCGGCGCAGGCGGTGCCGTGTCCGGCGCGGTCGGTGGGCTCGCACGGCACCATCTCCACCTCGCCGTCCTCGGTCGTGACGGCCGTCACGGCGAGGTCGACCGGGCCGACCATCGGGTGGCCGCCCTCGACCCCGCTGTCCACGACGCACACCCGGACCCCGGAACCGTCCCCTCCGCCCCACGCCCACTGGGGGGAGACCGAGTCCAAGGGGATGGACGCGAACCTCTCGCTCGCCTGCGCCCTCGTCACGCCCCAGGCCGGCACGCCCGGCGTGTAGGGCCGCGCCGGCCGTCTCCAGGGTGGATCGCTCATCGGTCGCCCTCCGGTCCCGCCGCTCTCCACGCCCGTACCGCCCGGGCGGGGAGCACGGCCTCCTTCGCCGTCAGGGCGTCCAGCGCCCGCCCGGCGGCATACCGGGCGCGCTCCGGCTCACCGGCGGCGTCCAGCACCCGGGCCGCCTCGAACCAGACGTCACCGATGAGACAGGGGTCGTCGATGCCGTCCAGGGTGGCGGTCGCCCGCTCGGCGTCCCCCACCGCGTCCCCGTACCATCCGGCCCGCGCCCGGACCCGCGCGCGCAGCGCCAGCCGGACGGCCCGGGTACGGGTCTCCTCCGGCCGGTCGGGGGGCGGCCCGGCGAGCCCGGCCGCGTCCGGACCGAAGTCGTCCCCGGCACAGAACCGCTCCCGGGCCGCGTACAGGCGCAGGGTGGCCGCCGTCCGGGTCTGCCCCAGAGCGGCGAGTCCGTCCGCCGCGGCCGTGTAGTGGCCGGCGGCCGGCAGGTGCGCCCCGGCGAGGGACTCGACGAACCCCGCCGTCTGGCCGGCCGCGAGCGTTCCGAGGGTCAGTGCCAGGTCGTCGCAGTGCCTGCGGGCCAGCGCGATGTCCTCGCGGGCCGCGTCCACCCGGTCCGACAGGGCCAGGTGCCGGGCCCTGGTCAGCAGGACCGGCACGAGCAGGCTCCGGTCGCCGTCGAACCGCCGGACCAGCTCCTCGCAGAGGTCGATGGCCTGGGTGAGCGGGGTCGGCGACCACTGCGTCAGCTCACAGATCGACGCGAGGATGCGGTTCCCCTCGTACGTGTCGCCGAGCCCGCGCGCCCGCGAGAGAGCGTCACGCATCGAGCCCTCCGCCGCGCCGACCCGGCCCTCGGCGAAACTCCGCAGCGAGGACAGCTGGTGCAGCCTGCACCAGCTCAGGTCGTCCGCCGGACCGGGCACGGCATGCCCGGCACCAGGGGCGTACGGGGCCCCGGCGGGCTCCGCTCCGCCCGAGCGCAGCGCGATCAGCTGTCGCAGGATGGCGCAGGTGTCCCGGGTCGGGGCATCGTCCCCATTCCGGCGCTCCGCCTCCGCCACGGCCTGCCGGGCGCTGTCCCAACGGCCCAGCGCGGCATACGCGTCGGTGATGCGGGCGGCGAGCACCCGGTGCTGGGGGTCGCCGTACGGAGTGAGACCGCGCCCGCGCTCCATCAGCGAGACGGCGGCGGGCAGGTCCCGGCGGTGCAGCGCCCGGTACCCGGTGGCCACCAGGGCGCGGGCCGCACGCCCGGTCAGTGCGGGCAGCCCGGGATCGCCCGGATCGGCCTCGGACATCAGGCGGCACGCGGACTCCAGGCGGTGGGCGAGGTCGCCCTCCAGGGCCGGACCCGGCGGACTGCCTTCGAGCCGGTCCGCGAGCACGGTGTGCCAGGCCGCGCGCCGGGCCTTGGAGGTCATCTCGTACAACGTGTCGCGGGCCAGCGCGCGGGTGAACCGGTACGTGCCGGGCGGGCCGTACAGCTGTATCACCCGGGAGCGCAGCAGCCTGGCCAGGGCCTCGTCGAGGACTCCGCCCGCCAGCGACGGCTCGTCCGCGGCGAGCGCGCGCACGTCCTCGGTGGTGAACGCCCCACCCACCCCCGCCGCTCGTTCCAGCACGGCCCGGTCGGCAGCCGGCAGCCGGTCCAGCCAGGCCGTCAACAGGACCCGGATCGACGTGGGGACGCCCTGGTCCACGGCCCGGTGGCCGGCCAGGTTCTCCAGGAGCAGTTCGGCGAACAGCGGGTTGCCGTCGCACTCCCGCACGACCCGGGCCAGGTCGTCCTCGGTGGCGACCGCCTCCTGCGCCGCGACCTCCGCCCGGTCCGCGAGCAGTCCCACCAGCCGCTCGGTCTGCGCCGGCGGCAGCGCGTCGAGCCGCAGGGCGAGGTCCCCGTCCGGCACCGCGCCCGTCTCGGCGCGCGTCACGCGGACGACCAGCAGCGGGGTGTCCCGGGCGGCTTTGCAGAAATCGGCGACCATGTCGGCGAGCGTCGGCTGCGCCCACTGGAAGTCCTCCAGGACCAGGATCACCGGGGCGTGGCGGCCCAGGGCCTCCAGGAGCCGCCGGAACGCCCACCCGATCTCGTCGACGCTCACCGGGAGCCCGCTCTCGGTGCGGATACCCAGGGCGACAGCGAGGGCGGTGACGGCGCGGTCCGCGCTCGGGCGCAGCGTCTCCAGCGCACCTTGCGCCTCCTCCCAGCCGCCGGGCAGCGACCAGACCGCCTCGGTCAGCGGGCGGTGGGCGAGTCCGGCACCGTACGGCTGGCAGCCGGCCCTCAGGACGACGGCCCCCTCCCCGGCGCGGCCCAGGAACTCCCGCACCAGGCGCGACTTGCCGATGCCCGGGGGACCGGCGACCGTGACGGGCAGGCTGCGGCGCTCGACCCGGATCTCCGCGAACTCGTCCAGCAGGAGCCGTAGTTCGGCGTCGCGCCCGACGAGCGGGACCAGGTCCTCCCGGCTCGCCGCGTCGAGGAGGGACAGGACCCGCCGGGCGGCGACCGGTTCGCGCTTGCCCCTCACCCGCAGCGGTGCGACGGTCTCCAGACGTACCCGTCCGCCGACCAGGCGGGCCGTCTCCTCGCCGATGAGGATCTCGTGCGGCCCGGCGTGCGACTGGAGGCGGGCGGCGGTGTGCACGACGTCCCCGACCACCCTGGCCGCGCCGCCGAGTACCCCCGCCACCACGGCCTCTCCCGAAGCGATCCCGCAGTGGGTGTCCAGCGGCACCCCCGCACCGGACACACCGGCTCCGGGCGCACCGGCTCCGGGCGCACCGGCTCCGGGCGCACCGGCTCCGGGGGGCGAGCTGGGCTTCGTTG
>NZ_JBSFVR010000012.1:0-55728 GCF_053592415.1 Streptomyces sp. NPDC002690
GGTGCGGTGCCGGGGGCGGGCGCGCGGGCGGGAGCGGGGTGCGATCAGCGCAGCTGCTCGTACGCGGGGAGGGTGAGGAAGTCGGCGTAGTCCGGGTCCAGGGCCACCCGGAGCAGCAGGTCGTGGGCCTGCTGCCAGCGACCGGCGGTGAACGCCTCCTCGCCGATCTCGGCGCGTACGGCGTCGAGTTCCTCGGCCGCGACCCGGCGGGCCAGGTCGGCGGTGGCGTGTTCGCCGTTCTCGAACACGACGTCCGCGTTGATCCACTGCCAGATCTGCGAGCGGGAGATCTCCGCCGTCGCCGCGTCCTCCATGAGTCCGAAGATGGCGACCGCGCCCGTGCCGCGCAGCCACGCTTCGATGTAGCGGATGCCGACCGCGACCGCGTTGCGCCAACCCTCGTACGTGGGGCGGGCGTCCAGGCTGTCGACGGCGATCAGGTCGCCCGCCGCCACCGACACGTCCTCGCGGAGCCGGTCCTTCTGGTTCGGCCTCGCGCCGAGTACCGCGTCGAAGGAGGCGAGGGCGATCGGGACCAGGTCCGGGTGGGCGACCCACGAACCGTCGAAGCCGTCGGCGGCCTCGCGGTCCTTGTCGGCCTTGACCTTCTCGAACGCGACCTTGTTGGCCTCGGCGTCGCGGCGCGAGGGGATGAAGGCCGCCATACCGCCGATGGCGTGCGCGCCCCGCTTGTGGCAGGTACGGACGAGGAGTTCGGTGTACGCGCGCATGAACGGGGCGGTCATCGTGACCGCGTTGCGGTCCGGCAGGACGAACTTCGTACCCCCGTCGCGGAAGTTCTTGACGATGGAGAAGAGATAGTCCCAGCGTCCGGCGTTGAGTCCGGAGGCGTGGTCGCGCAACTCGTAGAGGATCTCCTCCATTTCGTAGGCGGCGGTGATCGTCTCGATGAGGACCGTCGCGCGGACCGTGCCCTGCGGGATGCCGACGTAACTCTGGGCGAAGACGAAGACGTCGTTCCAGAGGCGCGCCTCCAGGTGGGACTCGGTCTTCGGGAGGTAGAAGTAGGGGCCCTTGCCGAGATCGATCAGCCGCTGGGCGTTGTGGAAGAAGTACAGGCCGAAGTCGACCAGAGCACCGGGGACCGGGGTTCCGTCGAGCTGGAGGTGACGCTCGTCCAGGTGCCAGCCGCGCGGGCGGGTGACGACGGTGGCCAGTTCGTCGGCGGGCCGCAGGGCGTACGTCTTTCCGGACTTCGGGTCGGTGAAGTCGATCCGGCGCTCGTAGGCGTCGATCAGGTTGAGCTGCCCGAGGACGACGTTCTCCCAGGTGGGCGCCGAGGCGTCCTCGAAGTCGGCGAGCCAGATCCGGGCGCCGGAGTTGAGCGCGTTGACCGTCATCTTCCGGTCCGTCGGCCCGGTGATCTCCACCCGCCGGTCGTCCAGGGCCGCCGGCGCGGGCGCCACCCGCCAGGAGTCGTCGGCGCGGATGCCGGCCGTCTCCGGCAGGAAGTCCAGGGTGGAGGTGCGGGCGATCTCGTCGCGGCGCTCGCTCCGGCGGGCGAGAAGCTCGTCGCGGCGGGGCGTGAACCGCCGGTGCAGCTCGGCCACGAATGCGAGGGCCGCGTCGGTCAGCACCTCCTCCTGCCGGGGCAGGGGCTCGGCATCGACGATGGCGAGCGGGGAGGGCGCCGGTGCGGACATGAGCTGTCACTCCTTCAGCGAGCTGTGAACGTGCGGGCGGTGGGGCTGATGGGCGTAAGGGGGCGTGCTGGGGGCTGCGGACTCTCGGGCGGCTCTGTCTTCTGGCTAGTGGATAATAGTTTCCTCATCGTGGAACCTCAATGGTTCGAAGGCGTGGCGCGCGGCGGGGCAAACCCTGCCGGCGTCGACCCTCGGTCTCCTCGGTGGCGATGCGAGAATGCGCGCCATGACGCCTTCGACGGTCCGAGGACTGCCCCTGCCCGCTCGACTGACGTCACTTGTCGAGCGGGGCCTCTGGCGGCACCCGGGCGATGCCGTACTGGCGGAAGTCATCCCGTGGTTCGAAGATCCGCTGGCCTTCGTGAGGGACCCGGAGCAGATGATGTATGCGTCCCAGTCGCTGGACATGTTCGCCGACGATCCGCACTCCGACTACTTCAGGGTGGGACGCGGGAGCGGGTCGGGCGCCCCGCTCGACCTGTCGTGGCTGGACGCCGATCGGGCTGTGCTCATCGCCGTCACGCGCAATCCCGGTGACGACGGCGCCCTCGCGCTCGACTACCGGACCGAACCTTCGGACCCGCGGGTCGTCGGCACCGACTTCTGGACGGCCGCCGATCGGTGCCGGTGGCGGGTCGTGGCGCCCGCCTTCTCGGCATTCGCCGACCGGCTGGGCCTGTGAATCGTGTTGCGAAAGTCCCGCCTGTCCGGCGACGCCTGGCACGCACGTGTCTGACCATTCGTGTCGGATCGGCGGGCGGTGTCCCGGCGGCTCCTCACCGGTCCGACAGGTGCGCCAAGTCCTCCGGGGTGTCGATGTCGTACGCCTGAGCCACGTCACCGCACTCGACGAGCGTGAGCGCGTCCCGGTGCTCCCCCAGATAGGCGCGGGCCCCCTGGTCGCCCGTGGCTCCCGCCACTACCGCCGCCCAGTGGTCGGCGCCGAGGAGTACCGGGTGGCCCCGTGTGCCGTCGTACGAGGCTGCCGCCAGGCTCGCCCGGGAGGTGTGGGCCGCGCGGAGCCGGGAGACCGCCTCGGCGCCGACGCCGGGCTGGTCGACGAGGAAGACGAGCGCCGCGTCCGCTCCGGTATCCGTGAGCGCCTCCAGACCCGTGCGCAGTGAACCGCCCATGCCCTGCTGCCACTCCGGATTGACCCTCACCTCGCATCCCGCGAGCGAGGCCCGGGTCCGTACCTCGTCGGCGGCGGCGCCCAGCACCACCATGATCCGGTCGCAGCCGCCGTCGCGCAGTGATCGAATCGCGTGTTCGATCAACGGCCGTTCGCGGTGGAGGAGGAGCGCCTTGGGCCGACCGCCGAGGCGCCGGCCGCCGCCGGCGGCGAGCAGCACTCCGGTGACCAGGGGGTTCTTCCGCACAGGAACCATGTGTACTGGATATCACCGGCATGCTCTCGAACGGGCTCGTACACGCGAAGGTGGGGTCACTCTCAGGGGTAACCCCGATTTTCCGTCACGGAGTGGCGCCGGTCGCCTTCGATGGCGTTAACTTGCCTCCACTCCGGAGCACTTGACCATGCGCCGGAGCGCGAAAGGCATACGGCACGATGGCGTGCGAGGGGGAGTGCATTGTTGCGAAGTGTGGAGCAGAAGCGGGTGACCGGGAGCGGCGAGGACCCCAGGGTCACGGAGTTGCGGACATCGGTGTCCAAGCTCCGTCGCGAGCTTGCCGGACATCCCGCGGAGTTCTCCGACCGGGGAATCGCGGAGGACGAGCTGGCCGCGCTGGACGCCATGGCGGTCAGTGGGGTGCCGGAGATTCCCCGGCTCCGCCGTTCCCTGCTGCTGATCGCGGGAGCGATCGGTTCGGTGAGCGCGCTGGCGCCCGGGCTCCGGGCGGTACGGAACGCGGTGGACCTCTTCGGGGAGCCGCCGCGCGGCTGACGCGTCACCCGGCCGGTGTGCGTGGGTCGTCGGGAGAGGTGGGCGGGCATCGTGGCCCGCCGCCCCTCTCCCGACGGCCGGTACGTCGGTACGTCGGGACGTCGGGAGAGGGGCGGGTGAGGGGGCCGGGTGCCGTCCCCGCTCATCCGACCGGAGTTCACCCAACCGGAGTTCGCTCAACCGGATTACACGCAACCGGAGTTCGCCCAACCGGAGTTCGCCCGGGCGGGGTCCGTCCAACCGGCCTTCAGTCCGCCCGCCGTGAGGGCCCCGCCGCTCAACCCCCCGCCGCGAGAACCTCGGAGAGCTCCTTCGCCGTCTGCTGGAGGATCGGGACGATCCGTTCCGTCGCCTCCTCCGTGACTCGTCCGGCCGGGCCCGAGATGGAGATCGCGGCGGCGGTGGGGGAGTCGGGCACGGCGACGGCCAGGCACCGCACCCCGATCTCCTGCTCGTTGTCGTCGATGGCGTAACCGGTGCGGCGGACCTGCTCCAGTGCTTCGAGGAAGCCGTCCGGGGTGGTGATCGTCTTCTCGGTGGCGGCAGGCATTCCGGTACGCGCCAGCAAGGCCCGTACCTCCTCGGGCGACGCGTGCGCGAGCAGCGCCTTGCCGACGCCGGTGGAGTGCGGCAGCACCCGGCGGCCCACCTCGGTGAACATCCGCATCGAGTGCTTCGAGGGGGCCTGCGCGACGTACACCACCTCGTCGCCGTCGAGCAGTGCCATGTTCGCGGTCTCGCCCGTTTCCTCCACCAGGTGCTGGAGGTGGGGCCGCGCCCAGGTGCCGAGCAGCCGGGAGGCCGACTCGCCCAGGCGGATCAGCCGGGGGCCCAGGGCGTAGCGCCGGTTGGGCTGCTGGCGTACGTACCCGCAGGCCACCAGTGTGCGCATCAGGCGGTGGATGGTGGGGAGCGGCAGGCCGCTGGTCGCGGAGAGTTCGCTCAGGCCCACCTCGCCCCCGGCGTCGGCCATCCGCTCCAGCAGGTCGAAGGCGCGCTCCAGGGACTGCACCCCGCCGCTGGAACCGGCGGTCTTGGAGTCGGAAGTGCTGGCGTCGGACGGCGGCACGTCAACGGTCCTTTCGAAGCGGGAGGCAAGGTAGCAGCGTACCGGGACCGTCGCGGTCCGCGCACTGGTCGTGGCACGGTGTATTTGCCGGTCAGAGGCCGTTTCCCGGCTTCGACGGCGAACCCCGGGTGCTCCTCCCCCGACGACCGCCTGCTCCGTGAGCATTCCGAAATGCGGAAGCTTGATTCTGTTTCACGGAAGTTTCGGCCTGTCCTCGCCTCCTCTCCCGGACGGATGTGTGCGCGGCACTCCGGCGGAGGACGGGTCTTGACGGAGGGGAACTCCGCATGAAGACTCCCCGCATGGAGCCCCCTTCAACAGTTCGTTGAATTCGCCGAGGGCCGCCAGGGATCGCCGAGGGATCGTCGCGGCTGTTCCGGCGCAAGCAAGCGGAGCGAGGAGTACGGGTGTTCGGTGCGGACGTGCGGAAGGGCCTGAACGCCGAGGGGCGGACCCCGGCAGGCCGGGGCCCGGATCTGATGCTGCGCTCGACCCGCGTCGTCACCCCCACGGGTACACGCCCCGCGCTGGTCGCGGTCGTCGCCGGGCGGATCGAGGCGGTGCTGCCCCACGACACCGAAGCGCCGCCGGGCGTCCGGATCGAGGAACTCGGTGACCGGGCCCTCCTTCCGGGGCTGGTCGACACTCATGTGCACGTCAACGACCCGGGGCGTACCGAGTGGGAGGGGTTCTGGAGCGCCACCCGGGCGGCGGCGGCCGGCGGCATCACGACCCTCCTCGACATGCCGCTCAACTCCCTCCCGCCGACCACCACGGTCGGTCACCTGAGGACCAAGCAGCGGGTGGCGGCCCCCAAGGCGCATGTGGACACCGGCTTCTGGGGCGGGGTGGTGCCGGCGAACGTCAAGGATCTGCGCCCGCTCCACGAGGCCGGCGTCTTCGGCTTCAAATGCTTCCTCTCGCCTTCCGGGGTCGAAGAGTTCCCGCACCTCGACCAGGAAGCGTTGGGGCGGTCGGTGGCCGAGATCGCGGGCTTCGGAGGTCTGCTCATCGTCCACGCGGAGGACCCCGGCCATCTGGACGCGGCCCCGCAGCAAGGCGGCCCCGCCTACGCCGACTTCCTGGCTTCCCGCCCACGGGCCGCCGAGAACGCCGCGATCGAGGGGCTGATCGCGCACGCGAAACGGCTGGACGCCCGTGTCCACGTCCTGCACCTCTCGTCCGCCGACGCGCTGCCGCTCATCGCGGCGGCCCAACGCGAGGGCGTACGCGTCACGGTCGAGTCCTGCCCGCACTTCCTCACCCTCACCGCCGAGGAAGTGCCGGACGGGGCAACCGAGTTCAAGTGCTGCCCGCCCATCCGGGAGGCGGCCAACCAGGACGCGCTGTGGCAGGGACTCGCCGACGGGGTCATCGGCTGCGTCGTCTCCGACCACTCACCGTGCACCACCGATCTGAAGACGCCCGACTTCGCCTCCGCCTGGGGCGGCATCTCCTCCCTCCAGCTGGGGCTGCCCGCCATCTGGACCGAGGCCCGCCGACGCGGCCACTCGCTCGACGACGTGGTGCGCTGGATGTCCACCGGCCCCGCCCTGCTCGCCCGACTGGACCGCAAGGGCGCCATCGAGCCGGGACGCGACGCCGACTTCGCCGTACTCGACCCCGAGAGCACCTTCACCGTCGATCCCGCCGCCCTCCACCACCGCAACCAGGTCACCGCCTACGCGGGCCGGACTCTCAGCGGCGTCGTCGTGTCCACCTGGCTGCGCGGTGAACGGGTCTTCCACGAAGGCGTGTTCGCCGACCCATCCGGCCGTCTGCTCGAAAGGAACCACTGACCATGACGGAGCCC
Organism: Streptomyces sp. NPDC002690; assembly: GCF_053592415.1. Taxonomy (NCBI): domain Bacteria; kingdom Bacillati; phylum Actinomycetota; class Actinomycetes; order Kitasatosporales; family Streptomycetaceae; genus Streptomyces; species Streptomyces sp. NPDC002690. The sequence continues at coordinate 6,451 of NZ_JBSFVR010000012.1, forward strand.
GTGCTGCCGCGCTGGACCGGGGACGCCCTCCCGTACACGGGGGGTGACCCGTACGCCGACTACCGCACCCCGGGCTCCGCCGGATTCCCCTTCGGCCACCTGGTGGACCTCGCCGGACGACAACTCGGCGCCGGGGTCGTCGCCGCCAACGACGAGTTCTTCGCGGAGCGGGAGAACCTGCTGAACCCGGGCCCCGCCGTCTTCGACCCCGAACGTTTCGGGCACAAGGGCAAGATCATGGACGGCTGGGAGACCCGCCGCCGCCGCGGTGCGAGCGCGGACCGACCGCACCCCGAGGAAGAGGACCACGACTGGGCACTCGTACGGCTCGGCGCCCCCGGCATCGTGCGGGGACTGGTCGTCGACACCGCCCACTTCCGCGGCAACTACCCCCGCGCGGTCTCCGTCGAGGCCACCGCGCTGCCCGGTTCCCCCTCGCCCGGGGAACTGCTGGCACCGGACGTGAAGTGGACGACGCTGGTACCCCGTACGGAGATCGGCGGCCACGCCGCCAACGGCTTCACGGTCGACTCCGAGCAGCGCTTCACTCACCTGCGGGTCAACCAGCATCCCGACGGCGGCATCGCCCGGCTCCGGGTCCACGGCGAGGTGGTGCCCGATCCGGCGTGGCTCACCGCGCTCGGCACCTTCGACCTGCTGGCCCTGGAGAACGGCGGCCGGGTGGAGGACGCCTCGGACCGCTTCTACTCACCGCCCACCAACAGCATCCAGCCCGGCCGCTCCCGGCGGATGGACGACGGCTGGGAGACCCGCCGCCGCAGGGACCAGGGCAACGACTGGATCCGCTACACCCTGCCCGCACAGGCGGAGATCCGGGCGGTGGAGATCGACACCGCCTGCCTCAAGGGCAACGCGGCCGGCTGGGCGACGCTCTCGCTCGGCGACGGCCCGGCGGGAGCGGACGGCGAGGCGGGAGCGGACGACGGCGACGGCGAGGCGTGGACCGAGTTCCTGCCCCGGACTCGTCTCCAGCCGGACACCAACCACCGGTTCGTCCTGGAGACCCCGGTACGCGCCACCCGGGTGCGCATCGACATCTTCCCGGACGGCGGGATCTCCCGGCTGCGCCTCTTCGGCTCCCTCACCGAGGCAGGGGCGGACCGACTGGCGGCCCGTCACCACGAGTCGGGGGCCTGAGCCGGGTCCCGCGTGTCACGGAGACGGCGGGCGGTCCGGCGACGGAGCCGCGAGCGCGGTCACTGTGCCGTGTGGAGGAGGTCGAGCACCTCGGGAGCGACCGTGGCCCCCTTGACGCATTCGTCGTCGAAGGCGCTCAGTTTGAGGTTGCGACCCGTGTGGGACAGCCTGTTTTCCATGACCAGGCTCCAGCCGCGCTTCTTGAAGACCGACTGAGTCATGTAGACCGTGCCGTCCTTGTCGGTCTCGGTCTCCTGCTTCGGGGACTTGGTCCAGCCACGATCGATCAGTGCGGCCGACAGGGCGTCCGTGCGCTTCGTGTCCAAGGTCTTGGCCTCGGCTTTTTCGAACCCCCGGTAGCTCACGGAGCACTCCCGCAGCGAGCCGGGCCGGGGCTCCGCTTCCATCCGGGCCCAGTCCGGATCGTTCGGCGGGGCGCCCACGCCCGCGGTGATCTTGTCGAGCACCACGCGCATCTTCTCCCGGGTGACCCGACCGGAGTCCTCCGGCCCCGGCGCGGCCATGACGGTGGCGGGGACCGCGTCCGCCTCCTTGCGGTCGGCCCCGTCGCCCCCGCAGCCCGAGACACCCAGCATCACTGTCACCGCACCGGCGGCAGCCCACCCCACCCTGTTCACGCACGCCCCCTTCGTCGCACAGGACCCGTCTGCCCGGTGCGCTGAGGAAGCGTGTCACGAGCCACTGACGTTCCAGGGGCCACCCCGAGCGGGCGAGGGGGTGGCGAGAGCTTGCCCGGTGCGCCCGAAAGGGTCGGTGTGGGAGGGTATGTCACCCTGGTCGCGGTGCCACCCGGGCCTCCGGCGCCCGGCGGCACGTCACCGTACGTCCCGACCAGGAGCAGCCATGATCTTCATCGCCGTCAAGTTCACCGTCCTCGTCGCCGAACGCGACAACTGGCTCCCCGCGGTGGAGGAGTTCACCGTCGCCACCCGCTCCGAACCGGGGAACCTGTTCTTCGACTGGTCGTACAGCGTGGAGAACCCCAACCAGTTCGTGCTGCTCGAAGCCTTCGCGTCGGCCGAGGCCGGCGAGGCGCACGTGAAGTCCGCCCACTTCCAGGCCGCCATCAAGACGATGTCGTCGCTGGTCGCCGAGGTCCCCGAGATCATCAACGTCGAGGTGCCGGGCGAGGGCTGGTCCCGGATGGCGGAGGTGACGCCCGTCAACCGATGACGGGTGCGCGGCGGGGGTGCGGGCGCCAGGAACCCCGGGAGCGATCGCCCGGAACCCGGGCGCTCCCGCCGGCCCCTCGCCGTGGCCGGCAACGCCCCGGGTGCTACCACCTGTTGCGCGCCTCTTCCGCCCAGCCGACCAGTCCGTCGAGATCCGTCCTCGCCCCGTCGTCGGTCATGGCCCAGCCGCTGAAGGTGCCGAAGCACTGGTGCGTCTCGTTCGCGACGACCAGCAGGTTCGTCCGGCCGCGCTTCTCGTGGAAGGGGCGGAACCACACGTCCACCCGCTCTCCGGCGATGTGCCACGGCCGCATCCAGTCCCGCCTGTCGTAGCTCCAGTGGAGATCCTCGCCGATCTTGTGCAGGCGCCCGTCGACGATCAGGGCGTTCTCGGTGCTGCCGGTGCCGTCGGTCCACTTGCCGCCCAGCTGGATCGCGCGCCCCGGGGCCGCGCCCGCCGCCCAGTTCCACCGAACCGCGTACGGCCACTTGCCGCGGCCGTGATCCAGTACCGCGAACGCGTCCGGGCCGCCCACCTCATGGGTCCGCCCGTGCACCGTGAGCGTGCCGCGTACGGGCCGGCCGACATCCTTGACGGTGTACTGGAACCGCCTGTCGCTCCACGGCACGACCACCCCGAGCGCTTCGTGCCCCTCGGGCAGGGGCACCTCCACGTCGAGGCGCACGCCGGGTGCCGTCGCGCGGATCGTGGTGCCGTCCGGGCCCTGCGCGATTCCGATCTCCAACGCGCCGGCCCGTACGGAGACCTCGCCCTCGCCGCTGCGCGCGGGCAACACCGTGCCGCGGGCCAGGGGGGCCACCACGTCGGTGCTGTGCTCGGCACGGGTCGCACGGTCCAGCACGTAGAGCCCGTGCACGCCCGCGTAGTCCAGTGACGAGACGACCAGGCCGACCACGTGGTCCGGCGTGACGATGCCCCAGTACTCCCAGCGCTTCCCCCTGCCCCAGCCACGTATGTTGGCGGTGTGCAGGGGGCGCCGGGTCCAGCCCACCGCCGCGGGGTTCAACCGTCCGTCGGGCCGACAGAGGTCGACGGGGGACGTCAGCTCGGTCTCATGCGTCATCCGCGCAGGATAGGACCCCGGCCGTCGCGTCATCCGTACGGAGATCCGAACGTCCCGGAAGCGGCTGCGGGCTCCGCGGACTTCCGTCCGGCGAGGGCTGTGCAGGGGGCCACGGGTTCAGCCGAGAGGCACGAAGCCGCCATGGGCCCCCAGTGGAAGGCCTGCGACGGTGAGACCGCCCGACGCCAAGAGGGCAAGCCGTTCAGGAATTTCCTCGTGGAATTCTTCTCACTGAGCTTTTTCCAACCTCGTACTTCACCAAGCCTCAGCATGAGGTTGGAAAAAGCTCACGGACCACCTGGCATCCAGGAACCTCCCGTGACGCGGCGCGCGGCGACTCGTCACCCGCGATGACCGCCTGCGACTCGTCATCGTTCCGAGGCATCCCCGACCGATCCGATCCGGGCCTCATCCTGCCGGATACGACGCGCGAGGGAACCCGCGTGCCTCCCCACCCGGAATCCCCGCCCCCCCAGCGGGCTCATGCCACATGAACCTTCCGATCCACGGACCCGTCGGTCGCGGTTCAGAACTCCTCGTGGTCGTCCGGGTCGCCGCCGAACCGGTGCCGGCTTCCCGAGCCGATCCGGTCCATCTGGTCCGGCGTCAGCTCGAAGCCGAACAGGTCCAGGTTCTCCCGTTGCCGCCCGGGGTCGGCCGACTTGGGGATCGGTACGACCCCCAGCTGGGTGTGCCAGCGCAGCACCACCTGGCCGGGCGTCACCCCGTGCTCGCGGGCGATGGCCACGGTCTCCGTCGCCTCCAGCACCTCGCGGCCGCGCGCCAGCGGACTCCAGGCCTCCGTCACGATGCCCTTCGCCGCGTGCACCTCCCTCAACTCGTCCTGGGGGAGCAGCGGATGCAGCTCGATCTGGTTGACCACGGGCAGCACCCCGGTCTCCCGCTCCAGCCGGTCGAGCTGCGCGGGGGTGAAGTTGGAGACGCCGATGGAGCGGATCAGGCCATCCTCGCGGAGCTTGATCATCGCCTTCCAGGTGTCCACGTACTTGTCGACCCGAGGCAGCGGCCAGTGGATGAGGTAGAGGTCGACGTACTCGACGCCGAGCGCGGCCCGCGACTCCTCGAAGGAGGCCAGCGTCTCCTCGTAGCCGTGGTGGCGGCCCGGGACCTTGGTGGTGACGGTGATCTCCTCGCGCGGCACACCGCTGCGGGCGATCCCGCGGCCGGTGCCGCGCTCGTTGCCGTAGTTCTTCGCCGAGTCGACGAGCCGGTAGCCGAGGCCCAGCGCCCCGGCGACGGCCTTCTCCGCCTCGTCGTCGTCCAGGGGGTAGGTGCCGAGACCGACCGCGGGGAGGCTGCGGTGGTCCAGGAGGGGGAGCTGGGGGACGGCGCTCATGATCGTCCTTTCGATGATCCGTCTGTCCGTGGTCCGTGGTCCGTGGTCCGTCTGTCGGCGGTCCGTCGGTCGGCGGTCCGTCTGTCGGTGATCCGTCTGTCCATGATTCGTGATCTTGAATCCGGGACTCGGACCGGTGCCGCCAGGGTAGGGCGCCCGGTGGCTCCGGGCAGGTCGCGGCGGGAGAGGCAGCGTGCGGGACGGCGGAGCGGCGTACGAGGGCGGGGCGAACGGGTGACCACGGCCCGGAAGGCGGGTTCCGCGCGGGAGTGACGCCCGGTAGCGTGAGCCGGTCGGTGTGCGAGCCAGCGAGGTCTCCACGCTTCTTTCCCGTCGTGGAGAATCCAGGAGTACCAGGTGTCCGCTGTCGCCGTGCCCGCCGCCGCCCCGTCCCGTCCCGCCTGGTCGACCGACCTGCCCGTCCTGGCGGTCGCCGTCGTCTGGGGATCGAGCTACCTCGCCGCCAAGGGCATCACCACCCCGCAGACCGTCGTCGCGGTCCTCGTACTGCGCTTCGCGGTCGTGCTGCCCGTCCTCGTCGTCGCCGGAGCGCGCGGGCTCCGTGCCCTGACGGCGGCCCAGTGGCGGGGCGCGGGCCTGCTCGGGCTGATCCTCAGCGGGATCTTCCTGCTGGAGACGTACGGGATCGTGCACACCTCGGCCACCAACGCCGGACTGATCATCAGCCTCACCATGATCTTCACCCCGCTCGCGGAGTCGGCGGTCACCCGTACCCGCCCGACCGGCCGTTTTCTCCTCGCCGCCGGGCTCTCGGTCCTGGGCGTGGTGCTGCTGACGCAGGGCGGAGGGTTCACCAGCCCGTCCGGCGGTGACCTGCTGATGCTGCTCGCCGCACTCGCCCGTACGGTCCACGTCCTCGCGATGGCACGGATCAAGGCGGTCCAGTCGGCCGACTCGCTCCCCCTGACCACCGTCCAGCTGGGCAGCGCGGTGGCCGTCTTCGCCGTGCTCGCCGCCGCACCCGGTACCGGTGCCGCGCCCTGGACGGTGGCCGCCGGATTCGGCGCGGGGGAGTGGGCCGGACTGCTGTTCCTCGCGGCCTTCTGCACGCTCTTCGCGTTCTTCGTGCAGATGTGGGCGGTCCGGCGCACCTCGCCGTCCCGGGTCAGCCTGCTGCTCGGTACGGAACCCCTGTGGGCCGCCGCGGTCGGCATCGCGATCGGGGGCGAGCGGCTCGGTGTTCTCGGGGCGGTCGGTGCCGTGCTGGTGCTGGCCGGAACGGCCTGGGGGCGGCGCGGTGCACAGGTCTGAACCGGCCATGTGCAACCGCGTCCGGGACCAAGAGGGTTGGACCGCCCAGAGTTGAGGTAGGGACTCGCACGGGGGCGGGGCCGCTCCCGCCGCCGCCACGCCGACCGCGGTCCGTACGCTGCCGACGCGGCGCCCGGACCTCCGGAAGGAACCGCAGTGACCACCGAAGCGATACTGGATCTCGGCGCACTGGGCGAAGCGTTCACCCGGGACCCGTACCCCTGCTACGCCGAACTCCGCGCCCGGGGACCGGTCCACCGGGTGGTCCTGCCCGGCGGAACACCCGCCTGGCTCGTGGTGGGGTACGAGGCCGGACGCGAACTCCTGGCCGACCAGCGGCTCTCCAAGGAGTGGAGGAACGCCTCGCCGCTCCTCAACCTCCACCAGATGACGGCCGGACGGTCGATGCTCAGCTCCGACGCCCCGGACCACACCCGGCTGCGCAAGCTGGTCAGCCGCGAGTTCACCCCGCGCCGGATGGAGCAACTCGCGCCACGCATACAGAACATGACGGACCATCTGCTGGACGCGATGCTGGCGGAGCCCGACCGTCGCACCGATCTCGTCGACGCGCTGTCGTTCCCGCTGCCCATGGCGGTGATCTGCGAGCTGCTCGGCGTACCCGACATGGACCGGGTGAGCTTTCGGGAGTGGTCCAACACCGCCCTCTCCTCGACCGACGCCGAGGTGCGCCGCTCCGCCGTCACCTCGATGAACGCGTACATCGCTTTGATGCTCGACGACAAGCGCAAGAAGCCGGGCGACGACCTGATGAGCGCGCTCATCCACACCGCGGACGAGGAGGGGGACCGGCTGTCCGGTGACGAACTGGCGGGCATGGCCTGGCTGCTGCTCGTCGCCGGACACGAGACCACCGTCAACCTCATCACCAACGGGGTGCTCCACCTCCTCGCCCACCCGGACCAGCTGGCGGCCCTGCGCGCCGACCCCGGGCTGCTCGGCAACGCGGTGGAGGAGATCCTGCGCTACGACAGCCCCGTCGAGACCCCGACGTTCCGCTTCACCACCGGGCCGCTCGACGTCGGCGGCACCGTGATCCCGGGCGGCGGCGAACTCGTCCTCGTCGCGATGGCGGACGCCAACCGGGACCCCGCCCGCTTCGAGGGCGCCGACCGCTTCGACATCACCCGTGACGCGCGCGGCCACATCTCCTTCGGCCACGGCATCCACTACTGCCTCGGCGCACCCCTCGCCCGCGTCGAGGCGAGGGTGGCGATCGGCTCGCTGCTGACGCGCTGCCCCGGACTACGGCTGGACACCGATCCGGACCGGCTCGTCTGGCGTACCGGAATGCTGATCCGGGGCCCCGAGCACCTGCCGATCGCCTGGTAAGGCCCCCGGGGCCGGTCAGCCGCCGGCGACCTCGGCGAGCGCCACGGGGCGTCGCTCCCGCCGCGAGCGCTCGCACGCCTCGGCGATCCGCAGCGCGGCCAAGGCCTCACGGCCGTCGCACGGATTGTCCGCCCGGCCCGCCGCCAGCCGGACGAAGGCGTCGAGCTCGGCCTCGTACGCCGGGGCGAACCGCTCCAGGAAGCCGGACCACGCCTTCAGCGGTGCGCCCGGCCCTCCCGGTTCCACCGAGGCCAGCGGGGTGCGGTCGTCCAGACCCACGGCGATCTGGTCCAGCTCGCCCGCCAGCTCCATCCGTACGTCGTACCCGGCGCCGTTGCAGCGGGTCGCCGTGGCCGTCACCAGGGTCCCGTCGTCCAGGGTCAGCAGGGCGGCGGCGCTCGACACGTCGCCCGCCTCGCGGAAGGCGGCCGGGCCCGCGTCCGACCCGGTGGCGTACACCTCGCTCACCTCGCGGCCGGTCACCCACCGCACCATGTCGAAGTCGTGGATGAGGCAGTCCCGGAAGAGCCCCCCGGAGAGCGGGAGGTAGGCGGCGGGCGGCGGGGCGGGATCGGAGGTGACGGCCCGCACCGTGTGCAGCCGGCCGAGCCGCCCCTCGCGGACCGCCTCGCGCGCCGCGAGGTACCCCGCGTCGAAACGGCGCATGAAACCGAGCTGGAGTACCGACCCCGCCGCCTCCACCTCCGCCAGCGCGGCCAGCGTCCCCGGCAGGTCCAGGGCGACCGGCTTCTCGCAGAACGCGGGCAGCCCCGCCCGTGCCGCACGGCCGATCAGGCCGGCGTGCGCGGCCGTGGCCGACGCGATCACCACCGCGTCCACCCCGCCCGCGAAGACCTCGTCGACCTCCACCGCCGTGGCGCCGGTCCGGGCCGCCGCGGCGGCCGCGTGTGCGGGATCGGCGTCCGCCACGACGAGCGAATCCACCTCGGGATGACGGCTGAGCGCCTCCGCGTGGAAAGTGCCGATACGTCCCGTTCCGACCAGTCCGATACGCATGGCCTCACGGTGGCGTCCGCCCTGTCGCCGTGTCAAGCACGAGCAAAGGGTCCCAGCCGCCCCCTCGGTCCCCCGCGACCTGGGAATTCACCGGCGCGTCCGCGCGACACATTCATTTGCCCGGGCCCTGCCGGGTGCCGCCCGTCGAACCTCGGGGATACTTGGGCAGCCGGGCCGGGACTCCACACGTCCGCGGCGCACCAGGCGGCACAGTGAGCGGCACAAGAAGGGCACGGCTTCGTGGCAAGGGTTCGGACAGGGGTACGCGCGATGGGCGCCGTGCTGGCAGTGGTGCTCGGGGCCTCCCTCGCGGGATGCAGCAGCACCGGCGGCAGGCGGGCGGAGGAACGCGCGGCAGCATCCCAGGCCGCCTCCGAAGGCCATTCGGCCGTGAACACGCCCCGCTGGACGTTCGCCATGATCACCCACTCGGGTGATGGTGACACCTTCTGGGACATCGTCCAGAAGGGCGCCGAGGAGGCGGCCCGCAAGGACAACATCAACTTCCTGTACTCGCACAACGACGAGGCGCAGCAGCAGGCGCAGCTCGTCCAGGCCGCGATCGACAAGAAGGTCGACGGAATCGTCGTCTCGCTCGCCAAGCCGGAGGCGATGAAGGACGTCGTCGCCAAGGCGACCAGGGCCGGCATCCCGGTGATCACCGTGAACTCCGGCTCCGCCGAATCCAAGGCCTACGGCGCGATCACCCACATCGGCCAGGACGAGTCGATCGCCGGCGAGGCGGTGGGCGACGAGCTGAACGCGCGCGGCCGCAAGAACGCCCTCTGCGTCCTGCACGAACAGGGCAATGTCGGCCACGAGCAGCGCTGCGCCGGTGTGAAGAAGGACTTCGAAGGCAAGACCACCAACCTCTACGTCGACGGCACCAACATGCCCGACGTCCAGGCGTCCATCGAGGCGAAGCTCCAGACCGACAAGAGCATCGACGCCGTCGTCACCCTCGGCGCACCCTTCGCCGACGCGGCCGTGCAGGCCAAGAAGTCCGCCGGCAGCGACGCCGAGATCGACACCTTCGACCTGAACGCCAAGGTCGCCGCCGGACTCAAGGCGGAGACCCTCGGCTTCGCCGTCGACCAGCAGCCCTACCTCCAGGGCTACGAAGCCATCGACCTGCTCTGGCTCTACCGCTTCAACCGCAACGTCCTCGGTGGCGGCCAGCCCGTCCTCACCGGCCCGCAGATCATCACGGCCGACGACGCCGACGAACTGGCCGAGTACACCGCCCGGGGCACCCGATGACGGGAACCGGACAGCCCACGGCCCCCGCCCCCGCGCCGGGCGGGGCCGACGAGCGGCTGCTGCGCACCTCACCACTGCGCAGGCTCCTCGGCCGTCCCGAACTCGGCTCGATCGTCGGTGCCCTCGCCGTCTTCCTCTTCTTCGCCGTGATCGCGGACAGCTTCCTCCAGCTGTCCAGCTTCGGCACCGTGCTCTACGCGGCCTCCACCATCGGGATCATGGCCGCGCCCGTGGCCCTGCTGATGATCGGCGGGGAGTTCGACCTCTCGGCCGGCGTCATGGTGACCAGCTCGGCGCTGGTCTCCTCGATGTTCAGCTACCAGATGACGGCCAACGTCTGGGTCGGAGTCTTCGTCTCGCTGCTGGTCACCCTGGGCTTCGGGGCGTTCAACGGCTTCATGCTGACCCGGACGAAGCTGCCGAGCTTCATCATCACCCTCGGCACCTTCCTCATGCTGACCGGACTCAACCTCGGCGTCACCAAGCTCATCAGCGACACGGTGTCGACCAAGGCGATCGGTGACATGTGGGGCTTCGACTCCGCCCACGCGCTCTTCGCCTCGCAGCTCACGCTCGGGGACGTCGAGCTGAAGGTGACGATCCTCTGGTGGGCGGGCCTGGTCGCCGTCGCCACCTGGATTCTGCTCCGTACCCGCTTCGGCAACTGGATCTACGCGGTCGGCGGCGACGAGAGCGCGGCCCGCGCGGTCGGCGTCCCGGTGATCCGTACCAAGATCGGCCTCTACCTCGGGGTGGCGTTCGCCGCCTGGGTCTCCGGTCAGCACCTGCTCTTCAGCTACGACGTGGTCCAGTCCGGCGAGGGCGTGGGCAACGAGCTGATCTACATCATCGCGGCGGTCATCGGCGGCTGTCTGATCACCGGCGGCTACGGCTCCGCGATCGGCTCGGCGGTCGGCGCCATCATCTTCGGCATGACCAGCAAGGGCATCGTCTACGCCGAGTGGAACCCGGACTGGTTCAAGTTCTTCCTCGGAGCGATGCTGCTCCTGGCCACCCTGCTCAACGCATGGGTACGCAAGCGCGCGGAGGCGACGACATGACGGCCCCGGACAAGCGGGCGACGGCCCCCCAGGCGCTGGTCCAGCTCGACCACGTGTCCAAGTTCTACGGCAGCATCAAGGCCCTGACCGACGTCTCGCTGGAGGTCCACGCGGGCGAGATCACCTGCGTACTCGGCGACAACGGCGCCGGAAAGTCCACCCTCATCAAGATCATCGCCGGACTGCACCGGCACGACGAGGGCGTCTTCCGGATCGACGGCGAGGAGACCACCCTCGCCAACCCCCGCGACGCCCTGGACCGGGGCATCGCCACGGTCTACCAGGACCTCGCCGTCGTCCCGCTCATGCCGGTCTGGCGCAACTTCTTCCTCGGCTCGGAGCCCACCGTCGGCTCCGGCCCGTTCAAGCGCCTGGACGTCCGGCTGATGCGCGAGACGACCCGCGCCGAACTGCTCCGCATGGGCATCGACCTGCGCGATGTGGACCAGCCGATCGGCACCCTCTCCGGCGGCGAGCGGCAGTGCGTGGCCATCGCGCGGGCCGTCCACTTCGGCGCCAAGGTCCTCGTCCTGGACGAGCCCACGGCGGCCCTCGGCGTCAAGCAGTCCGGGGTCGTGCTGAAGTACGTCGCGGCCGCCCGGGACGCCGGACTCGGAGTGGTCCTCATCACGCACAACCCGCACCACGCGTACCTCGTCGGCGACCGCTTCGTCCTCCTCAAGCGCGGCGCGATGGCCGGCAGCCACACCAAGACCGACGTCACGCTCGACGAGCTGACCCGGCAGATGGCGGGCGGCAGCGAGCTCGACGAGCTCAGCCACGAGCTGGAGCGCGCCCCCGCGCCGACCTCCATCGGCGGTCACCGGGTGGACGACGACACCGAGTGACCGGGCGCCGCCACCGCCTCGGCGGAAACCGTCGAGGCGGCTCGGAGCGGACGGCAGTGGCAGAATCGATCGAGGTGGGCGCCGTCCGCCGCCGGCAGCACTGACCCGCCGGCCACCCCAGACACCGCAGGGACGATGAGCACGTACCGCGACTTCACCCACCGCGGCTCCGCCCGCGCCACCGTCCTCAAGACCGTCGGTACGAGGGAGCGGCGCTCCCACCTGACGGCGCCCCGCGTCCCGACCGTCGGCATCGACATCGGCGGTACCAAGGTGATGGCCGGCGTCGTCGACGCGGACGGCAACATCCTGGAACAGCTCCGGACCGAGACGCCCGACAAGTCCAAGAGCCCCCGGGTCGTCGAGGACACCATCGTCGAACTGGTGCTGGACCTCTCCGACCGCCACGACGTGCACGCCGTGGGCATCGGCGCGGCCGGCTGGGTCGACGCGGACCGCTCCAAGGTGCTGTTCGCCCCGCACCTCGCCTGGCGCGACGAACCGCTGCGCGACGCGCTGGCCTCCCGCCTCGTCGTCCCCGTCATGGTCGACAACGACGCCAACACCGCCGCCTGGGCGGAATGGCGTTTCGGTGCCGGCCGGGGCGAGGACCACCTGGTGATGATCACCCTCGGCACCGGCATCGGTGGCGCGATCCTGGAGGACGGGCAGGTCAAGCGGGGCAAGTACGGCGTGGCCGGCGAGTTCGGGCACATGCAGGTAGTCCCCGGCGGCCACCGCTGCCCCTGCGGCAACCGGGGCTGCTGGGAGCAGTACAGCTCCGGCAACGCCCTGGTCCGCGAGGCGAAGGAACTGGCCGCCGCGGACTCCCCGGTCGCCTACAACCTCATCGAGCGCGTCAAGGGCAACATCCCGGAGATCACCGGGCCGCTCATCACCGAGCTCGCCCGCGAGGGCGACGCGATGTGCATCGAGCTCTTCCAGGACATCGGCCAGTGGCTCGGCGTCGGCATCGCCAACCTCGCAGCCGCGCTCGACCCCTCCTGCTTCGTCATCGGCGGCGGCGTCAGTGCCGCCGACGACCTGCTGATCAACCCCGCCCGGGACGCCTTCAAGCGCCACCTCACCGGCCGCGGCTACCGCCCCGAGGCCCGGATCGTCCGGGCCCAGCTGGGCCCCGAGGCCGGCATGGTCGGGGCCGCCGACCTCGCCCGGCTCGTCGCCCGCCGCTTCCGCCGCGCCAACCGCCGCCGGGTCGAGCGGTACGAGCGCTACGCGCAGATCTACGACCAGGCCGCCAGCACCCTGCGCAGCACGCGGAGCGCCCGTACCGGCGACTGACCGCCGGGCGGACCGCGCGGGGCCCCACTCCCGCCCGCCGCCCGAGGCCGCCCCGTAACCCCGCCCGCGTACCGAAGCTCCGAGGGATCCGAAGATCATGACCGCAGCCGAGCATCCGAGTTCCGAGGGAACCGCGATCGCCGAAGCCGCCGAGCATCCCATGGTGCCGCGCCAGTGCGTACCGGGGGACGGCGAACCCGTGCGGGACCCGCGCCGGGTCTTCCGCAGACGGCTGATCACCGCGACCATCATCGTGCTGCTGATCGGCATCCCGGCCGGTTACCTGCTGGTCTCGGCCGGGCAGAGCCGCAGGTCCGGCAAGGACAAGGAGGCCGAGGCGGCGGCCCAGGGGCTGCGCGCGAGCTGGCCGTCACGCATGCAGCGGCGGATCTTCGAGGTGCCCGTCCCGGGAAACGCGACCGGTGTGCAGTACTACGAGACCAACAACTGGAAGGCGAGCCGGATGTACCTCAAGTTCCGGACCACCTCCGCCGGTCTCGACCGCTTCCTGAGCGGGATGGGCACCGACCGCGCGGCCCTGAAGACCGGCAAGATCACGATCTCCCAGCGGGACATCCGGATCACCGACTGGAACTTCTGGTCCGGCCCCGAGTGGGCCGGGACGACCCACAAGAACAAGGACCCCCGGCCCACCCAGAACATCACCGTCAACATGACCGACCCGGCGTCGCCGGTCGTCTACGTGGTGTCGGCGGCGACGCCCTGAGGCCCCGCCCCGGTGCGAGGCATGGGGCCGGGGTCCGCGCCGCAGGCGTCCTTCGGGTGAACCCGCCCTGCGCGCATGGCCGTTGCGTGCCGCGCTGATCGGGCATCAGGGCCACCCCCACGGCTCGCGCACGGGTGATGCCCGCTACCTTTGGCCGGATGCAGCCACAGCAACCTCACATCGCCCTCGAACCGGCGGCCCCCGAGCAGCGACGCGACCGCATCAGGACCGTGCTCCTTCCCCTCGTCGCCGGGCTGGTGCTCGGCGCCGCGGGAACGGGCGTCGCGTGGGCGCTGAGCGGCGGCGACGCCCCTTCCGACGGAGGCCCGGCCGCGGACGCGCGCGCGGCGTGCCGGGCACTCGACGGATTCGACCCGGGCCGGTTCACCGCGAAGGGATCCGCAGGGGAGATCGCGTTCAACCGCTACGCGGCGGCGGGCGTGCTGTCCGCGTCGGCGGCAGCGGGCGATACGCGGTACGAGCCGCTCGCCAAGGCCATCCGCCACTCCCAGGACCGCCATGCGATCACCTTCGAGTTCGACGCGACGGTGATGAAGGACCTGGACCACGCCCGCGCACTCTGCGAAGACGTGTGACCAACGATTCCGCTCGCCCACGGGCGCCGAGGCCGGCATGCGGCAACGCCACGGAACACCGCCGCCCCGAGCGCCGTGGCCGACCACACCGACCCTGGCCGGTGAAACGGTGCCGCGAAGGGCTTCCGCAGTGCGCCGTACGTGCTCTCCGTGCTCCCGTCCATCGCCCCGCCCCGCCCCGCCCCACCTCTGCCGACGCCGCGACCGCGCGCAGTCATGCGTCGATGTCGTAGGCGTGCGCGCTGATGGACGCTTCGAAGAAGTCCACGATGTCCGGGGTGGGAGGTTCCGAAGCGCCGACCGGACTGATCCGTGAGCGTTCCCCCGACCCGGCCTACCCCGGCGGCGGAGCCGTGCTCTCCCGCAGGACGAGCCGCGTCGGTACGAGGGTCGTCCCGTGCTCGGGCCCGCTCTGCCGCATCTGGTGCAGGACGCCCGCGACGCAGCGGCGGCCCACTTCGGCGAAGTCCTGGTGGACGGTGGTCAGCGGCGGCTGGAAGGAGCCGGCCTCGGCGATGTCGTCGAAACCGACGACGGAGACGTCCTCGGGCACCCTGCGACCGCGCTCGTGGAGGGCGCGCAGCAGGCCGAGCGCCATCTGGTCGTTGGCCGCGAACACGGCGGTGCACTCGGCCTGTTCGGCGATGCGGAGCCCCGCCCGGTAGCCGGAATCCGCCGACCAGTCACCCCGTACGAGAGGCGGTGGCACTCGTCCCTCCTTCTCCAGCGCCGCGCGCCAGGCGTCCGTCCGGCGCTGCGCCGCGTAGGAGTCCTCGGGGCCCGCGAGGTGCCAGACGGTGCGATGGCCCAGGCCCAGAAGGTGGTTGACCGCGTCGCGCGTGCCGCCCGCCTGGTCGGTGTCGACGACGGAGTAGCGGTCCCCCGCGTCGGAGTCCGCGACGACGACCTTCACGTGCGGCGGCAGCGAGAGACGCGCCTCGTCGAGGAGGTGGACCTCCATGATGACGATGGCCGCGTCGATGGCGAGTTCGCCGAGGCGCGAGAAGGCGCCCCGGACCTCGTCCTGGGTGGGGATCGCGACCGGCAGCAGGGTGACCGCGTAGCCCTCCTGCGCGGCCGAGGTCGCGATGGCCTCCAGGGTGCGCACGTTGCCGGTGGTGGAGAGCGTGAAGGTGATGACGCCGATGGTCCGGAACTCCCCGCGCTTGAGCGCGCGTGCCGCGCTGTTGGGGCGGTAACCGAGGTCCTTCATCGCGGCGAGGACCTGTCGGCGGGTCTCCTCGTTCACACCCGGGAAGCCGTTGGAGACGCGGGAGACCGTCTGGGAGGACACCCCCGCGACACGGGCCACGTCCGCCATCGAGGCGGTTCTGCGCCGCGACGGGCTCCCGTTTCCGGGGCCCCGCCCGGTCGGGGACGAGCCTGTGGCTGGGGGGCGTACGCCTGTTTCGTCCACCGTCTCCCTCATCGGATGTCGCTTTCGTGTGCGGCTCTTGACCGCCCATCTGGGGGCAGTGTAGACATGCCGCCACCGAATGTTTACGTAAACATAATGCCAGGCGGTCAGCCGTGGCGAGCCGGGCGACCGGCCTGAAACGTGTGCGTGAAGGTCCCATTCGGTCCGGTGAAGCACGAGCGAGGGGCGCGAGATGACGACGCTGCAACCGCCGGCGGCCACAGGGGCCCGCCCGGCCGGACCGCCGATGAGACGGCCCCGCCGTTCATGGGCGGGCTGGGGGTTCATCGGCCCGTTCGTGCTCGTCTTCGCCCTGGTCTTCCTGGTGCCGCTCGGATACTCGGTCTACCTGAGCCTGTTCCGGACCCAGCTGATCGGCGGCACCACGTTCGTCGGCTTCGACAACTACCAACAGGCCTTCCAGGACCCGCAGTTCTGGGACGGAGTCGCCCGGGTCGGACTCTTCCTGCTGATCCAGGTGCCGATCATGCTCGGCATCGCGCTCTTCGTCGCGCTCGCCATCGACAGCGGACGCCTGTACGGCAAGGAGTTCTTCCGGATCTCCGTCTTCCTGCCCTACGCGGTGCCCGCCGTCGTCGCCACCCTCATGTGGGGCTTCCTGTACGGTCCCCGCTTCGGTCTCGTCGGCGACATCAACGACGCGTTCGGCGTGCACCTGCCCGATCCGCTCTCCTCCTCGCTGGTCCTCGCCTCGATCGGCAACATCGTCACCTGGGAGTTCGTCGGCTACAACATGCTGATCTTCTACTCCGCGCTCCGCGTGATCCCGCACTCCCTCTACGAGGCCGCCGAGATCGACGGGGCCGGTCAGTGGCGGGTCGTCTCGGCGATCAAACTTCCGGCGATCCGGGGCGCCCTGGTCATCGCGACGATCTTCTCCGTCATCGGCAGCTTCCAGCTCTTCAACGAGCCCGCAATCCTGCAGAAGCTGGCGCCGAACGCCATTACCACCGACTACACCCCGAACTACTACACGTACTCGCTGTCCTTCTCCGGCCAGCAGCACAACTACTCGGCGACGGTCGCCATCGTCATGGGCGTGATCACCATGATCGTCGCCTACGTCGTCCAACTGCGCGGCATGCGCAAGGAAGCGTGAGCGTGATGACGACGAACAGTGCGACCGGGACCGCAGGGCCCACCGCGACCGCGACGCCCAGGAGCGCCGCCGTACCGCGCCTGCGCGCACAGCGCCGCGCGCACACCCCGGGCCGCCCACGGCGCAGTGTCCTGCTGACCGTGGTCACCGGCGTGGTCCTGGTCTACAGCCTGCTCCCGCTGGTCTGGCTGGTCATCAGCGCCACCAAGTCCCAGTCGGGACTGGCCCGTTCGTTCGGCCTCTGGTTCGACGGCGACTTCGCGCTGTGGGACAACCTGAGCCGGACCTTCACCTACCAGGACGGCGTCTTCGGCCGCTGGCTCCTCAACACCCTTCTCTACGTCGTCGTCGGAGCGGGCGGCGCCACCTTCCTCGCGGTACTCGGCGGCTACGCACTCGCCAAGTTCCGGTTCCCGGGCAAGCGCGCCGTGTTCGCGGTCGTCATCGGCGCGGTCGCCGTCCCGACCACCGCGCTCGCCGTCCCGACCTTCCTGCTGTTCAGCAAGATCGGACTGACGGACACCCCCTGGGCGGTGATCATCCCCTCCCTGGTCTCGCCCTTCGGGCTGTACCTGATGTGGGTCTTCGCCACCGAGGCCGTCCCCGTCGAGCTGATGGAGGCCGCCCGCATCGACGGCGCCGGCGAACTGCGCACCTTCTTCCAGGTCGCGCTGCCGCTGCTCGCCCCCGGCACCGTCACCGTGCTCCTGTTCACCACGGTCGCGACCTGGAACAACTACTTCCTGCCGTTGATCATGCTCAAGGACCCCGACTGGTACCCGCTCACCCTCGGCCTGGACGCCTGGAACAAGCAGGCTGCCACGGCCGGCGGCGAGGCCGTCTTCAACCTGGTCGTCACCGGCTCGCTGCTCACCATCGTGCCGTTGATCGCCGCCTTCCTGCTGCTCCAGAAGTACTGGCAGTCCGGCCTCGCCGCCGGAAGCGTCAAGGAATAGCCCGGTCCGGGGGCGTCACGCGTGCGCCTGTCCCGGTGTGCCGCCCGCCCCTCTCACTGCCCGCCACGTCATGTCGATCGAACCACGAGGAAGTGGAAATACCGCCATGTCCCAGCACTCACGCCGCCTGTTGCGCGGCCTCGGTCTTGTCTGCGCCCTGGCCCTGGGCGCGACCGCCTGCGGCGGCTCGGACGACGACTCCGGCCAGAAGCCGGTGGGTACGTCCGACATCCAGTCCGCGCTGCAGAAGGGCGGCACCGTCACGGTGTGGGCGTGGGAGCCCACCCTGAAGCAGGTCGCCGAGGACTTCGAGAAGAAGTACCCGAAGGTCGACATCAAGCTGGTCAACGCGGGGACCAACAACGACGAGTACAAGGCGCTGTCGAACGCCATCTCCGCGAAGAAGGGCGTCCCCGACGTCGCCCAGCTGGAGTACTACGCGCTCGGCCAGTACGCCCTGACGAAGCAGGTCGCCGACCTCAAGGCGTATGGCGCCGACAAGCTGTCGGACTCGTACTCGCCCGGCCCCTGGAACTCGGTCTCCTCCGGTGGCGGCGTCTACGGCCTCCCGATGGACTCCGGACCGATGGCGCTCTTCTACAACAAGAAGGTCTTCGACAGGTACAAGATCGCCGTGCCGACGACCTGGGACGAGTACGTCGACGCCGCCCGCGCGCTGCACAAGGCGGACCCGAAGGCGTACATCACCAGCGACCTCGGCGACGCCGGTCTGACCACCAGCCTTCTCTGGCAGGCGGGTTCGCACCCGTACAAGGTCGACGGCACGAAGGTCGGCATCGACTTCACCGACGCGGGCGCCGCCAAGTACACGGAGACCTGGCAGAAGCTGATCGACGAGAAGCTCGTCGCGCCGATCGCCGGCTGGAGCGACGACTGGTACAAGGGCCTGGGCGACGGCACCATCGCCACCCTGCCGATAGGCGCCTGGATGCCCGCCAACTTCGCCTCCGGTGTGAAGGACGCCGCGGGTGACTGGCGGGTCGCCCCGCTGCCGCAGTGGGATGCGGGAGCCAACTCCAGCGCCGAGAACGGCGGCAGCTCACTCGCCCTGCCCGCGCAGGGCGAGAACAAGGAACTCGCCTACGCCTTCGTCGAGTACGCCAACTCCGGCGCGGGCGTCCAGACCCGCGTCAAGAACGGCGCGTTCCCGGCGACCACCGCGGACCTGAACTCGCAGGAGTTCCAGAACACGGAGTTCCCGTACTTCGGCGGCCAGAAGGCCAACCAGATCTTCGCCGAATCCGCGAAGAACGTGCCCAGCGGATGGAACTACCTGCCGTACCAGGTGTACTCCAACTCGATCTTCAACGACACCGTCGGCAAGGCGTACATCTCCTCGACCAAGCTGTCGGACGGGCTGAAGTCGTGGCAGGACAAGTCGCTCCAGTACGGCGGCGAACAGGGCTTCACCGTCGAGAAGTAGCACCCGAGGCCGCTCGGTGGTGTCCGGCGGATCACGGCAGGGGCCACGGCGCGCCCGCCCCTGATCCGCCCGGCACCGCCCAGTGGCCCTCTCTCAACCCCGGCCTGTGGAAGGACGCGCATGACCTCCCCCCGCACCTCCCGTTTCCCGTACGCGAAGGGCCCCGACGGCAGCCGCCGGCTCGGCTACGGCGCCGACTACAACCCCGAGCAGTGGCCGCGGGAGGTGTGGGAGGAGGACGTCAGACTGATGCGCGAGGCCGGGGTGAACACCGTCTCTCTGGCGATCTTCTCCTGGGCCAGACTCCAACCCACCTCCGACAGCTGGGATTTCGGCTGGCTGGACGAGATCATGGACCTGCTGCACGCCGGTGGCATCGGTGTCGACCTCGCCACCGCCACCGCCTCCCCGCCGCCCTGGCTGACCACCGCGCACCCCGAGATCCTTCCGGTGACCGCCACCGGAGCGACCGTCTGGCCCGGCGCGCGACAGCACTGGCGGCCCACCTCACCCGTCTTCCGCAGCCACGCACTGCGCCTCGTACGGGAGATGGCGACGCGCTACGCGGACCACCCGGCCCTCGTCGCCTGGCACGTCAGCAACGAACTGGGCTGCCACAACGTCTACGACTACTCCGACGACGCGGCCCACGCCTTCCGTGACTGGCTGCGCCGCCGGTACAGCACGCTCGGCGCCCTCAACCACGCCTGGGGCACCAACTTCTGGTCCCAGCACTACAGCGAATGGGAGCAGATCCTGCCGCCGCGTCTGGCGGGCTCGCACCCCAACCCGACCCAGCAGCTCGACTTCAAGCGCTTCTCCTCCGACGCGTTGAAGGACTACCTGCTCGCCGAGCGCGAGATCCTGAGCGAGATCACTCCCGGCACCCCGGTCACCAGCAACTTCATGGTGATGGGCGGAACGAAGGGGATGGACTACGCCGACTGGGCGGACGCGGTCGACTTCGTCTCCAACGACCACTACACCACCACCGGGCCGGGCAGCCGCGAGGAGCTCTCCTTCTGCGCCAACCTGACCAGCGGGATCGCCGGACACCGCCCCTGGTTCCTCATGGAGCACTCCACCAGCGCGGTCAACTGGCAGCACATCAACCTGCCGAAGAAGCCCCGTGAGCTGGCGCGCGATTCACTGCTCCACGTCGCCCACGGAGCCGACGCCGTCTGCTTCTTCCAGTGGCGCCAGTCCGCGGCCGGCGCCGAGAAGTACCACTCGGCGATGGTTCCGCACGCCGGCGAGGACAGCCAACTCTTCCGTGACGTGGTGGAGTTGGGCCGGACCCTGGAGGCGCTCGCACCCCTCAACGGCAGCGAGCGCGAACCCGCCCGGGTCGCGATCCTCTTCGACTGGGACTCCTGGTGGGCCAGTGAGCAGGACTCGCACCCCACCTCCCTCCTCGACTACCACCGCGAGGCCGTCGACTGGTACTCCGCGCTGCTGCGTCTCGGTGTCCGCGCCGACGTCGTACCCGCCCACCGCACCGCACTCGGCCCGTACGACGTGGTGATCGCACCGGTCCTGCACGTGGTGCCGCAGACGCTCGCCAAGGAGCTCACCCGTTACGTCGAAGGGGGCGGGCACCTCGTCACCACCTACTTCTCCGGTGTCGTCGACGAGAACGACCACGTGTGGCTCGGCGGTTACCCCGGTGCTCTGCGCGACCTGCTCGGCATCCGTGTCGAGGAGTTCGGCCCGCTGGCCGACGGGGACACGGTCGACCTCGACCCCGCCCCCGCCGCCGGTGTCGACGGAGCCATGACCGGCAGCCTCTGGACCGACCGGATCGACGTCACCGGTCCCGACGTGGAGATCCTCGCCCGCTACCGCACCGGGACGTACGCCGCACGCCCGGCCGTCACCCGCCGCCGCACCCCTGACCAGGGTTCGGCGACGTACGTCTCCACCCGTCTGGGCGCCGACGGCCTGGCGGCGCTGCTGCCCGGGCTGCTCGCGCCCGCCGGGGTCGCCGGCGAACTGCCCGAGGAGGCGCGGGGCATGGTCGAGCAGGTCGTGCGCCGCGACGGCGGGAGCCGCTACGTGTTCCTGGTGAACCATGGCGACGCCGAGGTCCCGCTGCCGGGAGTGACCGGCGAGGTGCTCGTGGGGCCGCCGGCCGGTGAGGCGCTCGTCCTGCGCCCCCGGGAGGTCGCCGTACTGCGGCAGACCGCAGCACCGGACACCGTGCCCGAGCCGCACCGGACGCACTGACACGCCGTAAGAGGCCATCTCGTTTGGGCACCTCGGTATTCTGTGCGTCATGGCGGGGATCGTCGAGCGGCTGGTGCCGGACGAGTTGTGGGAGTTGTTCCAGCGGGTGGTGCCGGAGGCGCCGTCGCGGCCGCAGGGTGGTGGTCGGCGTCGGCACGGTGACCGGGAAGTGCCGGCAGCGATCGTCTTCGTGGCCACGTCGGGTTGTACCTGGCCGCAGTTGCCTTCGGCGTCGTTAGGCCCGTCGGGAGCGACCGCCCACCGGCGGTTCTCGGAGTGGTCGAAGGCCAGGAGGTGGGCCAAGCTCCACCGCCTGGTCCTCGACAAACTCGGTGCCCGCGGCGAGCTGGACTGGTCAAGGTGCGCGATCGACTCGGTGAACATGCGGGCCCTGAAAAGGGGGACCTGACAGGTCCGAATCCTGTCGACCGGGGCAAGTACGGCTCGAAGATCCACCTGATCACGGAACGATCAGGTCTGCCCATATCCGTCGGCATTTCCGGGGCCAACCTGCACGACAGCCAGGCCCTCATGCCGCTCGTGAAGGGCATCCCACCGATCAGTTCGCGCCGCGGCCGCCGACGGCGCAAGCCCGGCAAACTCCATGCGGACAAGGGCTACGACTACACCCGCCTGCGGCGATGGTTACGCGCACGCGGCATCACCCACCGCATCGCCCGCAAGGGAATCGAGTCCTTCCAGCGGCTGCGCCGCCACCGCTGGACCGTCGAACGCACCATGTCTTGGCTCGCCGGCTGCCGCCGCCTCCACCGACGCTACGAACGCAAAGCCGACCACTTCCTCGCCTTTACCAGAATCGCCTGCACCCACATCTGCTACCGCAGACTCACGTCCTGATTCGCCAGCGTGGTACAGAACGAAGGCCCTCGCTCTACGAGTACTCGACAGGCAGCCCCGCCACGAACTCTGAAAGAACGGAGGCCCTCGGCGGCGCCTGCCCATGAAGAAACCGCTGGTAGTGGTCGGCGACGAGACGGCGCAGGTCTGCGTCGGCAGGTTCATCACCACTGAGCTCAAGGACTACCTTGTGCGGCTCACCCGTCATGAGCAACGGTCGGGCCAGAGCATCAAACCCACAGGCGTACTCGTCGGGCATCTCCCACCACGCTTCGGCGAACGCGCGGTCCTGCAGGACGTACATGTAATGGTCGTCATCGAAGAGGATCACGGGGCCTATCGGTGTAGTCACCCGTGGAGTATGGCGCAGCCAGGTCGGATACGTGCCACAGGACTGGCACTAGCCCTACGCGCTCGCACCAAATGAGACGACGTCAAAGTTTTTCCCGCGATTCCCGGCGGGTGCGCGACGGCAAACTACCGCACCTCGCCGCGTTGTCTGGGTCACCCCGATACATTCAGTATCGGGGTGACCCTCCGCCTTGCGATCGCACGCACCGGACGCCGCCGGAACCGCCCTCCGGGCGGACGGCGCACTTTCACGTCACGCCCTGGAGGTCCCGGGCGGGCATCCGGACGGCGGATGCGCGCGGGCGCACCCGTACGGCAGGGCCCGGGGGCGTCCGCCCGTACCTGCCCGGGACCCGATGCTCCGCAGCACGGCGGGCCGTACGCTGGACGGGCGCGCGTCAGGATCCGCCGGGCCCGCCGTGGAGCCGTCCGCGGGCTGGCCCATCGCGGCCATGGGTACTTGCTGCCGCAGTCGCACGCTGACACGGCGCGCCGCGTCGACCAGACTTGCCGCAGTGATCAATCCCGGGCAAGACGGTGACGGGACGACGAAGCGGAGTCGGCGTGCGGCCAACGCGAATTCAGTCAGGGACCCTGGGTCCCGCCGCCATCGCGGTGGCGGCGATGACCAGTGTGCAGTTGGGTGCGGCCGTATCCACCTGGATGTTCGAGGAGACGGGGCCACTCGGAACCGCCTTCCTCCGACTGGCATGGGCCGCGCTGATCCTGCTGCTGTGGGCCAGGCCCACGCTGCGTGGTCGGTCCCGTTCCGATCTGCTGGTCGTGAGCGCACTCGGTCTGATGAGTGCGGCCATGACGATCTGCTACTTCCTGGCGATCGACCGGATTCCCCTGGGTGTTGCCAGCGCCCTTGAGTTTCTGGGACCACTCGCGGTCGCGATCGTGGGGTTGCGTGGCCGACGCGTCGACCTGGTGTGGCCGGCACTGGCCGCGACCGGGGTCCTTGTGCTGACTCGCCCCTGGGAGGGCGGAGCGGAACTCCTCGGTCTTTTCTTCGGGTTTCTCGCCGGTGTGTGCCTGGGGGGCTATGTGGTCTTCACCCAGAAGGTCGGAGACCGGTTCGCGGGTGTCGAGGGAATCGCCATCTCGATTTCCGTGGCGGCACTCTGCGCGGCACCCTTCGGTCTTCCCCAGGCGTCCGGCCACCTGCTCGACTGGCGCATCCTGGCCGGTTCGGCGGCAGCGGCACTGCTTCTGCCCGTGCTGCCGTACGTGCTGGAACTCATCGCGCTACGGCGCCTGTCCACCGGGGCCTTCGGCACGCTCATGAGTTTCGAGCCGGCCGTCGCGGCCATCATCGGTCTCCTGCTGCTGTCGCAGTCCGGCGACGTCCTGCAATACGTGGGAATCGCCTGCGTCATGGTGGCCAGTCTGGGCGCTGTGCGCAGAGGGAGCCGGGCCCCTCACCAGGAAGACGCGCACCAGGAAGACGCTCACAAGGAAGACGCCGTCCCGCCCGCGAACGCCGCGGAATTCTCCACGGCCGGTGCGGAAGCACCCTGATTTCCCGGGTTCATGTACGCCAACATCGTGTGAAGGAATGGAGCCGTCATGTCGCGTGAACGCCTTGAGAAGATTGCTGAAGAGCACATGGAGAAGCTCTTCGCGAAGGTCCCGAGGGCACGGGAGTTCCACTCGGGGGAATGGATCGACAAGGACTACTACCGCAGGCATCTGGTCGAGACCGTGCTGCGCATCCGCCTGAACAACGAGGTGGACGCCTATGGTCTCTACAAGGTCGGCTACAAGGACCACCGGCTCGCGGCCACGCTGGCCCGGTATCTCGCGGAAGAGAACAACCACGAGGGAATGTTCCTGCGCGACCTGAAGAAGTTCGGGCTGTCCAAGGAGGACCTGGACGCGACGCGGCCGTTCGCGTCGACCGAGTACCTGATGGGCTACCTCTACTTCTCCATCAACCAGGACGGGCCGCTGCCCACCGCGGTGTGGAACTGGTTCGTCGAGTGGTACTCGGACAGGTACAACCCGACCATCACGAGGAACGCCGCCGAAGAGTTCGGCCTGGACATGGTCAAGGGATCGCAGGCCCACATCGACTACGACGAAGCCCACGACCACGACGAGCTGATGTGGTCCACCGTGGAGCGCGCGGTCGCCGGCTGGGGCGAGTTCGCCGATGCCGAGCGTCATCTCGTCAACTTCATCGACCTGATCGCGCTGTACTTCACCGAGCTCCACGAGTCGACGGTGACCGCCTGAAGGCCGTCCCGCGATTTCTGGCGGGACGTGCGGAACACGCTCCGGGGCACACCGCCGGTGTGTGAGGAGCGTCCGCGTACGTCCAGTGCGCGGACGCTCCTCCGCCGGCCACCCACGGTCGGCGATTCAGCCCGGGCCGGTCCGTCGGACAGTGCCGGGTCGTCGACCCGATTCGTCGGACCGTCCCTCATCCGAGGAGGAACATGCGCACCCCGACTGCCCTCATAGTCGAGCCGGAATCCTCCGGCATCGAGCTCGTACCTTCGGCGATCGAGCTCGGCCTCAGCGTCCGGGTGGTCGACGGCAGGCCTCTTCACCTCCTTCCGGCGCCCGTACGTACAGCGGTCGAGGCGGGGATCGCCGTACATGACCGGGTGGACACACGCTCGGCGGGCGCGGTGGCGGAACTGGCCTCGGCGCTGGCCGAGCGGAACGACGTGGCCGCGATCGTGCCCGGTTTCGAGTACGCGGTTCCGGTGGTCGCCGCCGCCGCTGCCCGCTTGGGACTGCCCGGCATCACGACGACCACCGCCGAATTGCTGCGTGACAAGCGCGAGATGAAGCAGGCCCTGGCCGCCGCGGGCGTTCCCGTGGCACGGGGCGTGCCGATCTCCGCACGCCGAGGAGAGGAGGCCGCCCACCGGCGGGCCGCCGGCCACGTCGGGTTCCCCGCGGTCCTCAAGCCGGTGAACGGCTCGGGCAGCCTCGGCGTCCGCCGGATCGACGATCACGCGGAACTCGCCGACTGCGTCGAAAGGGCCCGTCTGGCCCC
This sequence comes from Streptomyces sp. NPDC002690, assembly GCF_053592415.1. Taxonomy (NCBI): domain Bacteria; kingdom Bacillati; phylum Actinomycetota; class Actinomycetes; order Kitasatosporales; family Streptomycetaceae; genus Streptomyces; species Streptomyces sp. NPDC002690. The sequence goes on from NZ_JBSFVR010000012.1 coordinate 32,065, forward strand.
CATGAACGACATGGGGCTGTGGCTGGGGGAGTCCCTCCTGCTCGAATCGTACGTACCGGGACCCGAGTTCAGCGTAGAGGGCTACGCGCGCGACGGTGTTCCGCACGTCGTGGCCATCACGCAGAAGCAACTCGGGCCCGAACCGCACTTCGTCGAGACCGGTCACATCGTCGACCCCGGCCTCGCGGCTCAGGTGCGCACCGCACTCGCGGACGTCGCGACGGCGGCCGTCCGCGCGCTCGGCATGAACGTCGGAGCCTTCCACCTCGAAGCCCGGCTCACCCCCCGAGGCCCCGTGGTCATCGAGGTCGCGGCGCGTCTGGGCGGCGATCACATCCAGCGACTCGTGACGCTGGCCCACGGAGTCGATCTGCCGGCGACGATGCTCCAGGTGTTGAGCGCCCGCCCGGTGGTGCCGCCGGCCGCCCCTGTCCGTAAGCGGGTTGCCGGTGTCCGCTTCCTCACCGTCCCGGACGCGGCAACCCTGGACGATCCCTGCCGGCTCGAAGCGGAGATGAGCGCACTCGACGGCTGCCTGGAGGCAAGGGTCACGGTCGGGAGCGACGGGCGGCTCGCCCCCGCCACCGACTTCCGGGGCCGGTTCGGGCACGCCGTCTTCGTGGCCGACGACCGTCCGGGTCTGGACAGGGCGTTCGCCGAGCTGGACGAAATCGTCGCAGCCGCAGTGAAGAGGGAGGAACGACTGTGCACATCCTGATCATCAACCGCTACAGCGACGACTTCGCGGACTACGCCAAGTACCTCGACCACCGTCTCCACGCGGTGAGCTATGTGACCGTGGCCGGTCACGCGCCGATGATCCCCGAGACCTCGGGGCACACCGAGATCGTCGCCGACGTCTCCGACACCGACTCCGTGGTGGTGGCGGCGGGCCTGTGCCACCGGGCAGCCGGGCGGTTCGACGCGGTGCTCGCGATGTCGGAGTTCGACCTGCTGACCGCGGCCCAGGTCCGTGAGAAGTTCGGCTGTGCCGGCATGGACACCACGGCGACCCTGCTCTTCCGGGACAAGGCGCGGATGAAGGCGGCCCTGGCGGGTTCCGGTGTCGGATCGCCGCGCTTCGCGACCGTGGACTCCCTCGCGGAAGTCGCCGCGTTCGCCGCTGGTCTGGCAGGGCCCGTGGTGGTCAAACCCCGCTCGGGAGCGGCTTCGACCGGTTGCCACGTGATCGCCGAGGGCGCCGACGTGGCGGCGGTGCTGGGCGGTCTGGACCTCACCGACTACGAGGCCGAGGAGTACCTGGAGGGGCCGATCTGGCACATCGACGGGCTCCGGCACCAGGGCAAGGACACCTTCACCCTCGCTTCCCGGTACCTGAACACCTGTTTGGGTTTCACCAAGGGGCAGTGGCTGGGGTCAGTGGTGCAGGAGGGGCCCGCCGCCGAGCGGGCGAGGGCGGTGGCGGCGCGGGCTCTCGACGCCTTGCGGCTCACCGACGGCCCGTATCACCTGGAGCTCATAGAACACCGGGACGGCTTCGTCTTCCTGGAGGTGGGCGCGCGGGTGGGTGGCGGCGAGATTCCCTTCACGGTCCGCGACGTGTACGGAGTGGATCTCTTCGCCGAATGGGTACGGATCGTCCTCGGCGAGAGCCCCTCCACGGTCCCGGCGGTCCGGGGCGGCCATGCGGGCTTCCTGATGTTCCCGGAACCCGTCGGTCACCGTCTGGTCGCGCGTACCTCCATGCTCGGGGAGGTCCCCCACCTGTACGCCGAGCAGCTCCCGGAGCCCGGCCGGGTCTTCACCGGAGACGGCGGCTACGAGGAGATCCTCGGCCGCTTCCGGTACCGGGGTCCCTCTCCCGAAGCTGTCGAACAGGCCATCGTGCGTACTGCCTCCGAGTACACCTACGAACTGGAAGCCGTGTGAGGTTACCCTCGGCCCCACCAGGCCGTAGCCGTATGTCCCGTCGGCCGTCCTCCCGGCGGCGTGGCGTCGCGGGGGCCGGCCGGGGCGGGCATCCACCGACCGCGCTGCCCTGGCCGCGCTCCCGCACCGAAGGCCGGTCAACGCCGTCGCGAGCGTCCGGTGAACTCCGGGGCGCCGGCGAGATCCGGGGCACGTCCCCCGGCGCGGTTGCGCGGCGCGTACCGGGAGGCGACAGACACCCGTCCGGGCATCCGGTGGGTACGACCCCGTCCGGGCGGCTCCTCGGCGTGGCGAGTGTGGTGAGTGTGGCGAGCTCCGCAGTCCCGGGGGACCGGGGCCGGTCGCCGTGATTCCGCCAGAGCCCATTTCGGGAATCAGGAATTCGTTCAGGTCCGGCGTGTCCTGCCACGGAATATGCGCATGGCGGAGTGGCACTGCCGGAAATAATTTCGTACGCGATGCGGTGGCGTGATCCAGGTGGCAGTAGACAGCGCGCACAGTGATGCACTGCGCTTCCATGCCTGCCTTCTTTCGGTTGGCTGTTCGCCGACCGCTGTTCATCCCCGTGAGCTGGCCGAGACCGTCCAGCTCTTTCTGATCGACGAGTTGGAGCGGTGGTCCGACGGGCTGTTGCGACACCTCGTCGACGTGGCCGGTGTCCGCCCACCGGACTGGCGTCAGGGCGCCGCACTCCCCACCGGGGCTGTCGCCCGACTGCTGGCGACGGCCCCGTACGAGGTGCGCGACCGGCTCTCCCCCCACTCCTTCGAGCCCGACCTGGCGGCAGCGGCCTTTGTGCGTGCGGTCGTCGAGGCGCGGTACGACCTGCGGCGGATCGCCTCCGCGCGACTGATGGGGCCGGCGACCCGGCGGTCCCTGCTCTTCGCCCATCTGGAACTCCTGGCCACGCTGGTCGTGGTGATCCGGCCCGTCATGCCGGGCTGGTCGGCCTTCGTCGCCGCGCAGCTCGGGATGGCGCGCGGTGTCCACTGGCCGCCCGCCGCCGACGGCCCGAGGCTCCTGTCCACGGATGCCCCGCTACGCCCCGGTCTCCCGGGCTATTTCGTCGTTCCGGTCCTGCCTGTCGTCTGACTTTCCCTCCGGATTCCGGATTCCGGAATCCGATCTTCCCGCGGGTGTCCTAAGAGGGCCAATGGCATTTGCGGACGCGGCGATCCTCTTCTTCGGCAGGCCTGGTTCGGACAGAATTTCTCGTGCGGGCAGGAACGGTTCGTCGATACCCGTGAATCCCGCCACCGCAGATGTGCCGCACCACTCAAATCTGTCAAGAGCATCGAAAGAAGAAGGAAATATCATGCGCTTCGTCCGTCGGGCCGCCCTTTCGCTGATGACCGCTCTTGCCGTCGTGACCCTGGGGGCCGGGGTCAGCACCGCCGGCACGGTCGACGAGGCCCCGGTGACCGTGTCCCCGAACGTCACCGAGTGGTGAGACGGGCTCTGCCCGAGCGGATACGAAGCACACCGGCATGCCGACCGAACCGGTTGGCATGCCGGTTCTGCGTGGGTGCCCCGCACGGCGCCCACGCCAGACGCAACCCAGAACCGACTGAAGGATGACCATGTCCACCCAATGGGCCGTGCAGAAGGGCCGCTACCAGTCCTACCGCTTCGACAAGGAGATCCGGGACCGCATACGTGAGTTGAACCGTCTGGACAACTGGCACGGGCTGGTCGCCTTCGCCTCCGACGTCTTCTGGGTCGCGACCGCCGTGTGGCTCAGCGTCGGTGTCTCGTACTGGCTCTACCCCGTCACCCTGATCATGGTGGGGTCACGGATGCGTGCGCTGGCGACCCTGCTGCACGAGAGCGCGCACGGCATCCTCGCCCGCAACCGCGCCTGGAACCTGGTTCTCGGCACGGCGCTGTCCGCGTACCCCATCTTCCAGATGCACTACACGTACAAGAAGACCCATGTGGCCACCCACCACCCGAAGCTGGGTCGGCCGGACGTCGATCCGGACCTGATCTTCTTCATCGAGCAGGGTGTCTACGAGGAGGGTCTGAGCGAGCGCCGGCGCTGGATGAAACTCGTGGTGCTTCCGGCGCTGGGCGCCCGCACCCTCGCTGTCGTGAAGTATCTGCTGATGAACCGGCTGGGCGGAGCCAAGGACACGGAAGAGGCGGAAGTACGCCCCGACCACTGGGTCAAGGCCCGTCGCGACAAGGTGGCCTTCGTCGTCTTCTGGGTGGCGGTGCTCGGGCTGCTCGCCCTCAACGGACTCCTCGTCGCCTTCGTGCTGTTCTGGATCGTGCCCTTCCTCACCACGTTCCAGATCATCAGCTGGTACATCGAGCTGGCGGAGCACACCCCTCTCGTCCGCGACCACGACGTGAACCTCTACATGACGCGGAACCGCAAGAGCCGCGGTGTGGAGCGGTTCCTGACCGCGATGCACCGGGAGAACTTCCACCTGGACCACCATCTGGACACGCGCACCCCGTACTGGAACATCCGTAAGGCCCACCAACTCCGCATGCTCGACGAGGAGTACGCGCGCTGGGACGCGCAGGCGGGCGGCCTGTTCACCAAGGGGCCGCAGGGGCAGGACTCCGCCATGCGGCAGATCGTGCACGGCCTGGGCGAGCGGGACGGGCGCCCGGTGGCGTCGGACACGAACCTGGAACCGGCCGCTTGAGGGGGGTCCCGCAGCCCTTGGCGCCGTAGTTCGACGCGGTGCGCGTGGACCGGGGAGGCGCGTGCCTGCCCGGTCCATTGCGTGAGACAGGACTTGCATGCGTGTGTGAGCACTGACATAGAGTCACCGGGCACTGATAGGGACCATGAGGGGGACTCGTGTTGGGTTTGGACGGCTTGGAAGAGTCGGTGTACCGGCAAATCCTCAAAGCGTCGGGGCAACGGGTGCGTGAGCTGACCGCCACGCTCGGAGCCGAGGAGTCCTCGGTGCGCGAGGCCATCGGCCGGCTCGCGGACATGGCCCTGATCCGCCGCTCCTGGGAGGACGCCGAACTCGTCCTGCCCATCAGCCCGGAGGTCGCGGTGGGGGCGCTCCTGGCCGGCCAGGAGGAGAGTTTGCTGCGCGCCCGGCAGGAACTGGAGCGGCGGCGGGCCACCTTGGCCGAACTGGTCTCCGAGTACACCACGGTCGGCTTCGTGCCCGGGGACAACGGTGTTCAGCGCCTGAAGGGGATCGACGCGGTGCGCACCAGGATCGAGGAGCTCGCCTGCCGCAGCACGGAGGAGATCGTCTCCTTCAACCCGGGCATGTACGAGGAGCAGGCCCTGGAGGCCGGGCGCTCCACCGACCGTGCCGCCCTGGAGCGCGGTGTCGTGCTGCGCGGCCTGTACCTGGACAGCGTCCGCAACCACCCGCCCATGCGGGTCCACGCGCGCTGGCTCACCGATAGCGGTGCCGAGGTGCGGACCACTCCTGTGCTCCCGTTGGCCCTGCTCATCTTCGACCGGCAGACCGCGTTGCTGCCGGTGGACCCCGCCGACCGCGGTGCGGGCGCCTTGGTCGTCACGGGCAGCGGCGTGCTCTGCGCCCTCCTCACCCTCTTCGAGCGGTACTGGGAGGAAGCCACCCTGTTCGGCGAGATCCGCCAGGAGATCGCCGGCGACGAACTCAACTCGGGGGACCGCGAGTTGCTTCGACTGCTCGGCAAGGGAATGACCGACGAGGCGGTCGGCCGGCAGCTGGGCGTGTCGCAGCGCACCGTCCGGCGCCGGATCTTCGACCTCACCGACCAGCTGGGGGCGGGCAGCCGTTTCCAGATGGGGGTGCTGGCGAGCCGGCGCGGCTGGCTCTGACCCGGCGCGGCTGGCTCTGACCCGGCGTTCCGGAGCCGGTCAGCGGCGTGCGGACGGAGCGGGTGCCGTGAGCCGGAAGTCCGGGACCCGTAGCGGGGGCATGGCCGTACGCGGGAAGAGCATGCCGGACTCTCTGCCCGGGGCCCGCTCGGTGCGGCCCGCCTCGACCGCCCTGGCCAGCAGCGAGACCGGTGACTCGGCGAAGCGGAAGTCGTTCACGTAGGCGCTGACCCGGCCGTCCTCCACCAAGTGGACGCCGTCGCGGGTCAGCCCGGTGAGGGACAGCGTGCTGGTGTCGGTGGGGCGGATGTACCACAGACATGTGATGAGCAGAGCGCGCCGCGTGGAGCGGATCATCTCGGGCAAAGAACGGTCCGTGCCTCCGTCGAGGATCAGGTTGCCGACGGCCGGGCGGGCCGGGAGTCCGAGCCGCTCTCCGTCCGCGCGCGAGGCCGGCAGGGCCGTGAGTGTGCCGCCCTGCATCCAGTACGTGGGCGACAGTGGCAGTCCGTTGTCGCCGGGGTCCGCTCCGGGCTGCGCGGCTTCGCCGAAGATGTCCGACACCGCGCCGCGCGACAGCAGGAACGGGCAGCATTCCAGGCCCGGTTCGCGTGGGTCGCCGCGGAGGTTCAACGGCAGGGAGGCGAGGGTCTCCCCGACGCGCGTGCCGCCACCGGGCCGCGAGAACACGCTCCTGCCGCCCGCCGCGTCCGAGGCCCCGGCAGCCCGGTAGACGGCGGTCATCAGGTCGGCCACGGCCGCGGGAGCGAGGATCACCTCGTAGCGGCCGGGCGGCAACTCGCGGTAGGGCAGCGGGTGTCGCAGCGGGTGGCCGGTGGTCCGGACCGCTTCCGGATCGATGTCACGGAACGTGTCGGCGACCGCGCCGTACCACGTGGTGCGGGACTCGTCCGGGGTACGGGAGCTGAGGTCCAGGGTGCTCGTCGGGCGGCTGTGACAACGGCGTACCCCGGACGAGGTGCCGAGCCGGCTCGTGACGGTGCGGTGCTGGGCGAAGCCGTGCGAGACGGTGCCGGGGTCGCTCCGACCCAGCGCGAACGCCCGCACGGCCCGGCCCAGTTCGTCCCGGGCGTCGAGGGCGGGACCTGCCTCGGCCCCGTCGGCGCCGCAGTCCGTACCGTCCCCCTCGACCGGATCCGGACGCGTGTGCCCGGCCGCGGCACCGGTCAGGTCGGCCAGCCTCCGTGAGGCGTGCACCAGGTCCGCCAGATCCCGCGCGTCGTGCACGTCGTCGAGCGTCGCGGAGAGCGCCGCGTCGCCTCCGCTTCCCCGGGAGACCACCGTGACCCGCCGGGTGCGGCTCGCGCCGGAAGCGGTCACCTCGTCGCCCGCCCAGCGCAGCCAGGCCGCGTCCAGGTCGTCGACGATCACGGCGCAGTGCGCCGACCGTGACAGGGCGAGCGCGCGCTCGACGATGTCCCGCGATGTCCATGTGGTGGCCGGTGCGGCCGGGGTGCCCGATGTCATGCTTCTTCCCGGGTGTTGAGGACGTCGACAGCGCGGAAGAGCGCCGACGGGCTGCCGTGTCCGGTGGGAGCCACCTGGACCGGGCGGCCTTTCCCGCAGTGGAACGCCCCGCACAGCAGGTACGTCCCAGGTCCGCCCACCGCCCGCAGGGACCGCCAGAACTCCGTGGTGGTCGACCGGTAGGCGGCGTCCCTGACCTGGCCGGTGATCCGGCCCGCGCGGATGCGGTGGAAGCGCTGCCCGGTGAACTGGAAGTTCTGCCGACGGGTGTCGATCGACCACGATCCGTCGCCCACCACGTACAGGCCGTCGTGGACCCGGGAGACGAGCTCTTCGGTGTCCGGGCCACCGGCGGCGGGGCTCAGGGAGACGTTCGGCATGCGCTGGAGCGGCTGTTGGTCGAAGCCGCCCGCGAAGGAACACCCGTTGGACCGCGCGTACCCGGCGCGGGCCGCCCCCGCGCGGTCCACCTGGAACCCGGTCAGGACTCCGTCGCGCACCAGGTCCCAGCTCTGCGCGGCCACGCCTTCGGCGTCGTAGCCGATGGTGGCCAGGGCGTGGGGTGCCGTCCGGTCGGCGGTGACGTTCATGGCGGGCGAACCGTAGCGCAGAGTGCCCACCTGGTCGGGGGTCGCGAACGAGGTTCCCGCGAAGGCCGCCTCATGGCCCAGAGCGCGGTCCAGCTCGGTGGCGTGCCCCACGGTCTCGTGGAGCGTCAGCCACAGGTTCGTGGGGTCGATCACCAGGTCGTAGGTGCCCGGTTCGACGCTCGGCGCGGCCGCTTTCTCAGCCAGCAGGGACGGCAGCTCGGCGAGTTCACCGTCCCAGTCCCAGCCGGTCCCGGTCAGGTACTCCCAGCCCCGCCCCGCGGACGGCGCCGTGGTACGCAGGCTCACCGGCGCGCCGGTGCGCGGATCGTCGGTGTACGCGGTGAACTCCGCGAGGACGCGCACCCGTTGTTGAACGATGTCGTTGCCCGCCAGGTCCGCGAAGAACGAACACTCCCTGACCGCCTGCACGAAGGCGTCCGCGTGCGTGACCCCGGGAGCGGCGAGCAGCCGTGCGCTGTACTCAGCGAGCAGCGCCGACCGGTCCCGCTCGGGCACGTCGAACGGATCGGTCTCGTACCCGGACAGCCACCTCCGGTCGCCGTGCACGGGCTCGGGCACGGCCTCGACGCGGCGGCGGGCGAGCGGCCGCGCGGTCTCGGCGATCAGCAGCGCCTCGTCGACCGCTCGGACGGCCTCGTCGACCGTGGCCGCGGTGCGGGCCGCGAAACCCCGGACGCCCTCGTGCAGTACACGGACGGAGAAACCGGCCGTCGTCGTGTCGGACATGCCGGCGGACCGGGCGTCACGCAGCCGGCAGGACGCGTCGCGCACGTGCTCGGCCCGGAACTCGGCCTCCCGCAGACCGAGTTCCTGCGCACGCTGGAGGGCGGCCTCGGCGAGGCGGCGCTGCTCGTCGTGCCCGAACTGCGGGGTGATCTCGCGGTCCATGGGCGGTCTTCTCCTTCGGAACCGGCAGAGCGGGACGGTGGGGCCGGTGCTTCGTCAAGCGGAGTTCGCGGGGTCCGCCCGCGTCGGCCGCGGCTGCTCCGCCGGTTCACCGGGCGATGTCCGCTCGGCCGTGACGCCGCGCAGACCTCCGGCCATGAGCACCGCCACGACGAGGGCGCACCCCGACAGGAGCCACCACAGGATGCCGGCGCCGTGGTCGAGACCGCTGGTCACGAGGAGCGGCGTCAACGCGTTCGCCAGGCCGATGAACAGCTGGTTGAACGCCAGGTACGAGCCCCGACGCTCTTGTGGGGCCATCGTCGTGAGCAGGGTCAGCAGGGCCTGCGACGCGATGAGCTCGCCGAGGGTGTAGACCGACATCGCGGCGACGAGGGCGACGGTGCGGGCGGTCGGCGCGAGGTGTCCGGCGGCGGCGAGCGCCACGGGCAGCGCGATGTGCAAGAGCGCCCCCACCGCGACGAGGAAGGCGGGCCGCACCCGTTCCACCCGGTGCGCCACCGGAACCTGGAACACCGCGAGAAGCACGGTGTTCAGGGTGAACATCACGCTCGCCGTCCACGCGGGTGCCCCGACGCCGCGCACCAGATGCACCGGCAGGGCCGTCTCGACGCTCACCGCGATGATCCACAGTCCGGCGCCGGCGGCGACCACGCGCAGGAACGGGCCGCTGCGCCAGGGTCGGGCCCGCTCCGCCGCCGCGCCCTCGGCAGGCGCCGAGGCGGGGCGCGTCGGGGGAAGAGTGAGGTAGAGCAGTGCGGCCACCGCGATGCATACGGCGTTCCCCGCCCCGACGCCGCGCAGCACGTCGGGCGAAGCCGTCGCGACGAGCCCCGCGGCGAGCGCACCGAGGCCGAACCCGGCGTTGAACAGGGCTCGGGACAGGGCCATCCAGCGCCCGGACGTGTCGCCCGGCTCACGTGCCGCGAGAACCTTGGCGAGCACCGGGGTGGCCGCCTGCTCGGTGCGCATGGTCAGCGCGACGAGCACGCTCAGTACCAGGAAGGGGACGAGCGAGTCCACCAGCAGGTATCCGGCGAACGCGCCCGCCCGCACCGTCGTGCTGACGAGCAGCACCTGGCGGGGGCCGAAGCGGTCGATGAGCCGCCCGACGTACGGCAGCAGCGGCAGCGCGATCAGCGCCGACACCGTGAGGGCGGCCCCGATCCGGGTCAGCGAGGTGTCCAGGACGGACTGGAAGAAGAGCAGGGAGAAGGGGTAGTAGATGCCCATTCCCACCGAGTTGGCGAACGTGGCGCCCGCGAAGGGGGGGACCGCGCGGCCCTTCGGCAGCGCCTGCCGCCACGCTTTCAGCACGGCGTGGCCGTGGTGGACGCGGTGAGCATCAGCGCGGCGGTGTCGGCCCAGCGGGCGGCCTCGGCGGGAGTGTCGGAGCGGACCACGAGATGACCGAGGACGTCGGCGTTGCTGCGGGCCCGGCGTACCTCCGCTCCCGGGGCCGCGTACAGGTCGATGGCGAGGACGCCCGGCAGCCGGCGTACCAGTTCCTCTCCGTCGAAGCCGCGCAGGACACCGGTGTCCGTGGCCGTCAGATACCGGGACGCGGCGGCGCCGGTACGAGTGCGGGTGAGGTCGGGGTCCTGTCCGACGTGCAGCCGGAGGATCTCCCGCAGCAGATCGAGCCCTGTGGCCTCCTCGATGATCCGGCCGATCTGGGCACCGCCCATCCGGGCGTTGATCTCCACCAGGCGGGGCCCGTCCGCGGTCACCTTGATCTCCACGTGCGCGGCCCCGAAGTCGTGGCCGATCGCGCTCAGCGCGTCGAGCGCCGCGGAGACGGCCATGTCCTTGACGGAGTCGGCGAGCTGCGTGGGGAAGGTCTCGCCGGTCTCGACGAAGTACGGGTGCGCGGTCAGGGCCTTGTCGGTGACCCCGATGACCTGGGGGCCCTTGCCGGTGGTGAACACCTCCACGCTCAGTTCGTAGCCCGTCAGGTACTCCTCGACCAGGACACCACCGGGCTTGGGCATACCCCGCATGTCGACGGGGGAGGCGGTCAGCTCGTCGTGGTGCGCGGCCACCTCGTCGGCGTCGCGACAGAGCCGCACGCCGATGCTCGCGGCCTCCGTGAGCGGTTTGACGACGCAGGGGAAGCCGACGGAGCGCGCGGCGGCGACCGCGTCCGCGCGGGACATGGCCCGGTGGAACTTCGGTGTGGGAACACCGAGTCCGGCACACACCTCACGGGTGCGCAGCTTGTTGCGGGCGATGTGCGCGGCCTCCGGGTCCAGACCGGGCAGGCCGAGAGCGCGCGCGGTCTCGGCGACCACGGGCACGTAGTAGTCGATGACCGCGAGGACTCCCGCGAGCTCGCCCCGCTCGGCGTACGGGCGCAGCGCCTCGGTCACGGACGCGCTGTCGCGGGTGTCGGCGGGCACGATCGCGTGGACGGTGCGCTCGATGAGGTCGCGCGCCGCGTCGGAGGTCGCGTAACGCGAGAGGTCGTCCGTGACGAGCAGCGGCCGGAGTCCCGACTCCCGTGCCTTCAGGAGAGGCTGGAGTCCGTACTCGCCGCGCCCGGTCTCGACGATCGCGATGAGGGGCCCGGCGGTGGGAGTGTCAGTCATGGGTGGTCCTCGAAGGTCGTGCCAGCGGCAGCAGATAGGAGTATTGGGGCTGGGCCGTGCAGCCGCGCGAAAGCTTGGCCTCCTCGCTGCCCAGGCCGTAGTGGATGGCCTCGATGCCGTGCCGGGCCGCCGCCTCGACGGGGAAGTAGTAGACCGTCTCGAAGTACAGCGGGAGGCGGTCCTGGTAGGCGTAGTCGAAGCCGCCCTGGCGTGCGTACCAGTGGTTCTCGAACCTCAGCAGGGTCGCGAAGCCGCGTACCTCTCCCTCGCCGAAGGCCAGGGACACCTGCGCGTCGCCGCCGAACGCCACGAGCATCTCGCGCAGGACCTGTTCGGTCTGGTCGGCCGTCCACGAGATGCCGTACTTGGCCATCAACTGGGCCTCCAACTCGCCCAGCCGAGGGATGAGTTCTTCGCTCAGCGGCTCGATGCGCAGCTCGACGCCCGCTTCCGCGATGCGTTGCCGCTCGGTGCGGATGCGGCGGCGCCGGCGCGCGGACACCAGCGTCAGATAGCTCTCGAAGCCGCCCTCGTCGACCCGCAGGGAGCTGTAGCGGCCCGACTCGTGGCTCAGATACCCGCGCTCGGCCAGGATCTGCCGCAGCAGGGTGTCGTCCTCCTCCACGAAGGGGTACGCCACCGAGGCCGCCCCCTGTTCGGCGGCGATCCGCTCCGCCTCGGCGACCAGGGCCTCCACTTCGGCGCGGCCCGTGCCCGGCAGCCGCGGCACCCGGCTGCGCCCCATGTGCCGTCCGCCGCACACCAGCGACGGCAGCAGGCTCTCGGCCGGGCCGGCCGGCAGCTGCCCGAGGATCTCCCCGGCGCCTTCACGGCCGTCCCTGGCGCTGAACTCCAGCAGGGTGTCCGGGCGCCCGAGTACCCAGGGGGCGTCCGCGCCGGCCATGGCGGTGGCGAGTGCGGCGACGGACCGGCCCTCCTCCCCGTCGAGCATCAGATAGCGCATCGGGCAGCCCGCGGTGCGCTCCGCGACCGCGAGCCAGCGCTCCCCGAGGTAGAGGTCCTCGGGCCTCAGCAGTGCCGCCCACCGGGGATGGGGAATGTCCGCCGCCCGGGAGAACGTGCTCAGGGTGGTCCGCTCAGTGCTCATGACGATCATCCTCGCGAGCGGCGTCGGTGGGGGCCAGGCGGTTTCGCTGACCGGATGGGGCCGCGGCCGGACCAGGCCAAGACGTGCCGGCCGGGCGCGGTGGCTCCCAGGAGTAACGGTGGTTCTCAGGAAGGGCGGTGGTACTCAGGAGTGGCGGTTCTCAGGAGCGGTGGTGGCCCTCAGGAGTAGGTGAAGACGCATCCCGTACGCACCTCGGGGTTGGTCCCGTAGTTGATGACCGCGCTGTGTGCGGCGGGGGCGGCGCGCACGTCGGTGCCCGCGTAGCCGTCGGGCGTGAAGAACATGCCCCACACGGCGTGCCAGTCCTCGGTCCTGCCGCTGTCGGGGCACACCACCGGTTCCGCCGCGGGCACGACCCGGTGCTGCACCACGTAGTGCCGCTCGGGGCTTTCCTCCAGGACGGTCCGCCACTCCCGTTCGTCCAGCCTCCAGCCCGCGACGATCCCCTTGCCGCCGAAGTCCCGCAGCGGCTTGAGGATGAGGTCGGCGCGGTGCTCCCGGCAGTACGCGACGGACTCGGGCGTCAGCAGGAACGTCGTGGGCAGCACGCGGTCGACGACGGCCGCCTCGGCCGCCGTGAGGGTGGGGCGCAGAGCCGGGTCGGACAGCAGGGCCAGGGTGCCCTTGTTGGAGAAGAGGGAGCCGTTGATGGGGGACCACAGCAGCAGCCGCTCCTCCTCGTGGGCGCGGAAGAGGACTTCCGCCCGGGCCCGGCTGCCGCGGTCCCAGCACACGTCGTCGACATTGAAGAAGCGCAGCGCCACGTCGACCGGGGCGCCGTGCAGCAGGACACGGCCGTCCCGCTCGCCGACGTCGTCGAGTTCACCGAGTTCGAAGGGCAGTCCGAGGCGGGCCATCATCTCGGTGAAACCGCGCAGCAGATGTCCGTACGTGGTCAGGCCGTCCCGGCCGCAGATCACGGCGTAGCGAGGGGGCGTGCCGCCCTGGCCGGCGGGCCGCGCCGCGGCGAGCGTCGCGCGCAGGCGCTCGCCGGTGTGGACGTGGCCGAGCCCGTTCTCCCGCGCGAAGGCGCCGAAGGCCGGCACGTCGGTGAGGGCCCGGTGCATCTCGCAGCGGTCGGTCCCGCCGAGATTGCTGGCCATGTTGATCTCCAGCAGGCGGAAGCCCGTGCCGTCGTGGTAGACGTCTGCCCGCCCGTAGCGGACCAGGGAGCCGACAGCGAACCGGCGCAGCACGGCGCCCCGTTCGGGCTCGATGCCGAGATGGTCGCAGTAGCGGGTCACGTCGCCGTCGAAGAGGCGGCCGGGGACCGACTCCAGGAGCGTGATGAAGGCGTCGAGATCGTCGGCGAACCCGAGCACCTCCGACTCCTTCGCGAACAGGGGGCGTTGCAGCATCCGATCGCCCCAGCAGCGGGTGAACTCCGGCGGGTACGAGGCGTCGCGCACGGCGGTGCGCAGAGAACTGCCGGGAGCCAGCGACTGCCGCAGGAAGCTGTCGGTGACCGGGTCGTGCCGCTGGGCCCCGGAGAGCGGGGCGTGGTGCGTCGTCGCGGTCACAGTCGCACCGCCTTGGCCGCCGTGGCCCACGGTTCGGCTTCCAGGTGGGTCAGGTCGGGACTGGACCCGAGCTCACCGGCCGCGGCGGCGACGAGCCGCAGGAAGGGCAGCACGGTGACGAACGGCCGCGCCAGCTCGGGTACGTCGGCGAACGGAAGGTCCGCGGCGGGATCACTGTCGCTGATCAGGACCGGTGCGTCCAGAGCGCCGAGGTAGCCGGCGAGAGCGTCGGTCCGGCCGCCGTCGGGAGCGGTCGGCCTGATCAGGAAGCCCGTGGTCGAGGACGAGAACACCGCCGGGGTGCCGTGCAGGGCGAATTCGGTGTGCAGGCCCTCCGTCCAGCGGTACGTGCCCTCCTTGATCTTCAGGGCGGCTTCGTCGGCGGTGATGGCGTCGAGACCGCCTCCGGCCACGAGGACCGGGTGGGGCGCCGACCGCACCAGCGCGTCCACGGCGCGTGGCGCGAGGTCCATGTCCAGCGTGCGCCGCATCGCCTCGGGCGTGGCACGCAGGGCGGTCGTCAGCTCCTTCGACCGCTCGGGGCCGAGGAGCCCCGCGGCAAGCCGGCCGAGCACGGCCAGGGACGCCAGGTAGGACACGCTGTGGGTACTGGCCCGCTCCTGGTCGCAGGTGCGCAGCACCGTCGTGGCCTCGGGCAGCGCGCTTCCGCGGCCCGTGACGCACACCGTGGTCGCTCCGACGGCATTCGCCTTGCGCAACACCTCGTTGGGGTACTGCTTGGTGCCGCGGTGGCTGACCACCACGACCTGGTCGCGAGGGGTGAGGGATTCGGTGAGTGCCAGGTCGTGGGCGTCGAGCGCGGCGGGGCGCAGCTGTCCGCCGCTCAGCCGGCGGATCCAGGTGGCCGCGACCCGGCAGGCGTGGAGCGAGGTGCCGATGCCGGCCAGGACGAGCGGGCGGTCGGGGTCGAGCGCGGGGACGTCCCCCGCGGCTCCGTCGTCACCGACGAGCTCCGCGACGACGGACGGCGCCTGGGCGACATGCCGACTGAACTCAATGCTGCTCAACGTGGTTCCCCTCATGGGTAGGTGCCGACACCAGGGAGGCCGGGCACTGCGTCTGCGATCCTGCGGGAGCCGTCGTCACGGTGTCCACGGCGTGCGCTGGCCAGAGTGGGCCGTGGCCGGGGCGGGCCGCCGCCTCGGCGAGGGCCCTGGCCACCGAGTCGGCCTCCCGGGTGAAGTCCGTCCACATGCCCGGCCGTCCGCTTCCCACCTGGGTGAACCAGCGGACGTTCTCCAGCGGAATCCCGGTCACGTAGAGGTCCTCGACGATCCGGCCCCGCGCGTCCAGCGGCCGGTTCGGCGCGTCGGTGGCGGCAAGACCGCCGGTGTCGAAGACCTCGCCGTCCCAGGTGTTGCGGTAGCTGGTCACCGTCCCCTGTTCGAGGAGGTCCTGGACGAGGAGCGAGGAGTCGCCGCGCACGTCGGGTACCGGGATGCGGGCATCGATCAGCGCGTCGAGGAGCACCGGTGGCCCGGCGACGAGCGCTGAGTGCGCCGTGAACCGTCCGGTCGCCTCGTCGGGCGTGAAGCGGGCCTCGGGCCCCACCGTCCGAAGGACGCCCGCGCGGATCAACGCCAGTGTCTGCTGAACTCTGAACACGGGTGGACCGCTGGAAAGTTGGGCGCACAGAGGGGCGAACTCGCCGAGGAAGTCCCGCCGGTGGGACTGCGGAGTGAGCCCGCACCGGTCGACGGCTGCCCGGAGCACGTGCCGCAGCACCCGCAGCATCTCCACGGCGGCCTTGTGCGGGTCGGCGACGTTTCCGCGTACGGCGTGTTCCAGATCCGTCCGGAGGTGATGGGTGAGCGCCTGCTGGAAGGACCCGGGGTCGGGGAAGGCGGCCGTCCGGAAGGGGCGTGCCCAGGCGGCCAGGTCCACGGGAGCGGCACCGGTCAGCCCGTGGGCGGCGGCCACCTCCGTCACCACGTCGGCCGGTGCGAGGTGGCCGTCGGGTGCCGTGTCCGCCCCGTGCAGGGCCGCCCGCACGGCGGCCTCGGTGTAGGCCCGGGCCGCTGCGGCGCCCCGCAGCCCCCGCAGTGCCGTCGCGTGGTGCACCAGGCTCATCTCCGCCCGCAGCCACGGCAGCACCTGCCGCACGAAGTCGATCCGGCGTCCCTCCGCCCGCAGCGCGGTGATCCGTTCCAGGGTGAACAGGCGGGGGACGTAGGCGTAGTCCGGCGGCTTCTGGTTCACGCCGCGGGCCGGGATCGGCACGCCGCTGCGTGAACCCGCCACCAGGAGCGGCTCCGCGCCGCTGGGCAGGTAACGCAGCCCCTGACCGTCGGGCTCGAAGCGTCCGCCGCGCCCTTCGGTGAGCAGGCTGACTATGTCGTAGAAGGCCATGCCCAGGCCGACGACGCCGGTGGCCGCCCGCGCGGGAACGGTGTCGAGCGGCAGGTCGGCGGCGCTGTCCCCGGGTAGGTACACCAGGCCCTTCTCCCGTGCGAACGCGGCGAGTCCGCGCTCCCTGCCGTGCGGGCGCGGCTTGCTGTGACCGGTGGCCAGGAGGACCTGGTCGGCGGCCAGGAACCGGCCGCCGGACAGCGCCAGCGTCCAGCCGCCACCCGTCCGGCGCCGCATCCGCTCGACCCGGGAGCGGACCGCGTGCAGGGCCGTGCCCTGGGGCATGCCGCGCCGCACGCTGTGGAAGACGAACTCCAGGTAACGCCCGTACAGGGCTCGTCCGGCGTACGCGTGCGGACCGCCGCCGGTGCCGGGTTCGGCGCTGTCCCACCACTCGGCCAGGGACGGTCCCGCGCCCGGCCGGGCCGGTGCGGCGACGGCGGTGTCGTCGGGCGGGCCGGAGAACATCGTCACGTCCCCGGCGGGGGTGTTCATCAGCAGCAGGGGAGACTGGTCGGTGCGCCAGATGCGGCCCGAGCCGGGCGTGTGGTCGTCGATGGCGTAGATCTCGACGGGTCGGGGCAGCGGTCGCCCGGCCAGGTGACAGGCCAGACGCTCCAGCGCGGCGAGGCCCCGCGGGCCCGTCCCCACGACGGCGACGACGTACGGGTTCGGCTCTCCGGCCGGACTGGCGGGTGGGCTGGCAGTGGTGGGGCTCATGGGTGTGGGGTCCTCGTGTCTCGGCGGCGAAGCTCGAGAGCTCCTGGCCGCAGGCCGAGCCGGTCGATGCGACCAGGCATCAGCCGAGCGATTGCATGAACAGGGCATAGGGGTGGGTGCGGTGGTCCGCCGGCAGCGGTCGGCCCCGCACCATGAACGTGCAGCGACCGGTCTCGCGCAGTCCGTTGCGGGCTGCCCAGGCACGCGCCGTGGCGTCCTCGCCGACCGGGCATTCCAACCGCACCGGCTGCCTGGTGCGCCGGGCCGATTCGCCGACCAGGGCGCACCACGTGGCGACGTCCGGCGCGACGACCGGACCGACGGCGGTGCGTCCGGCGTTGTCCCAGGCCGCCGCGTAGCCGACGGCGCTGCCGTCCGGGTCCCGCAGCACCCGGACCTCCTGGGCGAACTTCGGCAACCGCGCCAGCAGGCGGCTGCGGTCCAGGCCGAGTGCGGCGGCGTCCGGACCGTACAGCCAGTGGGCGTCGCCGGGGGCCACCACGTCCGTGCGCAGTCGCGCACCCGCCTGCCCGGACGGCTCGAACACGCCCAGGTGGGTGGCGACCTCGTGGGTGCCCCGGAAGCCCAGCTTCTCGTAGAGAGGCAGCCCCGCATCGGTGGCGCAGAGGAAGACCGAGTCCAGATCCCGCGCTTCGCCCAGGAGTTCTTCCATCAGGGCCCGGCCGATGCCGCGCCCCGCGTGGTCCGAGCGGACCAGCATCAGCCCCACCACACCGGCCCGCGTCCCGAACCGGGTCAGCACCACCGCGCCGACCAGACCGTCACCGCCGGGCGCGACCCATCCGTACCCCTCGCCGACCTCCAGGAGCAGCCGCCATCTGAGCTCCTCCGCGGGCCAGCCGCGGTCGACGGCCAGCGCGAGGCAGGCCGGTACGTCCGACGGCCCGAGCCGCCGTATCCCGCCGCTCATCTCATTCCTCCGGTCGCAAGTCCGACGTGCTCTCCGACGCCGTCGACCCTGCCAGCCGGCACGCCCGCCGCACCGTGTCTCCGGATGGCCGCGACGGGTCACGGCAGCAATGGGACGCCGCATTCCCTTGGTACTCGACGGAGTTCACCCGACATGCTCAGAGCGTGATGACGCGAACGTTCGACCGCGACCAGATGACTTGGTCCTATGAAATGCACCTGCAGTCGCTGCTGAGCGCGCAGGATATCGAGGGGCTCCCTTTCGGATCCGTCTTCGGAAGCGTCCCGGCCAGAACCACGTCGAAGAGGCACGCGCACCAGGACGGCGAGATCTTCTTCGTGCTCGACGGCGAAGCCGTGGTGGTGCTCGGCGACGAGGAACGCGTGCTGCGCAAGGGGGAGTCCGTCTACCTCACGCCGTTCTCCTTCCACGAGATCCGCAACGAGTCCGACGCCCCCTTCGACCTGATCTCGGTCTACTGGGACGATGCCGCCACGGCCGTCCGCACCCTCTCCGAGATGCCGGCCCGCGCTCAACTCCCCGAGCGGGTACGGGTGTTCTGCCCGCCCCCCACGCCCAACGGCGGCCTGCACCTGGGGCACCTGGCCGGTCCGTACGTCCGCGCCGACCTCTTCGCCCGCGCGCTGCGCTCCATGGGCCGCTCCGCCCGCTACGTCACCGGAACCGACGACCACCAGTCCTACGTCGCCACCGCCGGCCGCCTGACGGACCGCACCCCGGCGGCCGTGGCGAAAACCGAGGGCGACGCCATCGTCCGGACACTGCACAGCGCCGGGGTGGACACCCACAGGCTCACCCGGCCGCTCACCGACCCCGACCACGAGCGGACCATGGCCGGCTGGTTCGACCGGCTGCTCGCCTCGCCCGCCGTGATCCGCCGCACGGAACCGACCGCGTACTGCGCCCCCTGCGACCTGTCGCTGTTCCAGGCGTTCGCCCGGGGGAAGTGCGCCGACTGCGCGGCCGACAGCGACGGCGAGATCTGCGAGGCGTGCGCCAACCCCAACCAGGCCCGCGACCTCCGGGCGGTGCACTGCCGCGTCTGCGGCACTCCCGCCACCACCCGCGAGGAGACGGCGCTCTGGCTGGACCTGTCGCAGTTCGGCGAGGAGCTGCGCGCACGTCTGAAGAAGGTCCAGCTCTCCGCCGACCTGCGGGCCGTGCTGGAGCGCCTCCTGGACGCGCCGGGCGGGCTCGCCCCGTACCGTCTCACCCGCACCGGAACCTGGGGGAGCGCCGTGGGCGACGACCCCTCCCAGCGCCTCGACCCCTGGGCCGACCTGGCGTTCACCTTCCTGGAGGCGTCCCGCGTCGAGACCGAACAGCACGGTCCCGCCGACAACGCCCTCTTCCTCGGTCTCGACAACGGCTACTTCTACGCCGTCCTGCTGCCCGCGCTGGGCTTGGCCGCGGGAGCCTCGGAGCACCTTCCGGCGATGTACGTCACCAACCGGTTCCTCCAGCTGAGCGGGGAGAAGTTCTCCACCAGCCGCGGTCACGCCGTCTGGGCCGACGAGGCCCTGGCCCGCGGCGAGCGCGACGACGTCCGGGCGAGTCTGCTGCGCGCGGCCCCCGAGGGCCGGAACAGCGACATGTCCTGGGAGGTGGCGGCGGGCAGCGGCGACGACCCGCTGTACGACGCGGCCCGGAACTGGCTGGCCGGCTTCGCCGAGGTCCGGCGCCGGCACGGGGACACCGTTCCGGGCACCGGCGCCTGGACCGTCGCCCAACGCGAGTTCTACCGGCAGCTCGGCATGGTGACCGAGCAACTGGACGGCCTGCTGCTGCCGGACGCGTTCTCGGCGCGCGGATACGTACGGCTCCTGGACACCTTCGTCGAGCGCGCCGAGGAGTTCAGGGCCACCCAGGAGCCGCTGCGGGCGATCGCCTCGCAGGGCGAGGAGACGCGCACCAGCCTGGCCCTGGAGTACCTGGCCGCGAAGGCCTTCGCGGCCCTCGCCTGGCCGGTCCTCCCCGACCTCGCCGAGAACCTGCACGCGTGGCTCGGCCTGACCGGAACGCCCGTACGGGAATCCGTCTGGACCTTCCTGCCCTCCGGCACCGCACCCGCCACGGCCTCTCCCGCCACGGCCTCTCCCGCCACCGCCTCTCCCGCCACCGCCTCTCCCTCGAAGCCGGAGAAGAACGCATGACCCACTGCCACGACGTCATCGGTATCGGATTCGGACCGGCCAATCTGTCCCTCGCCATCGCCCTGGTGGAGGAGGACGCCGGACTCGACATGCTGTTCCTGGAAGCCGCCGCGGAAGGCACTCCGTGGCAGAGCGGAATGATGCTGCCGGGCTCCGACATCCAGAACCACCCGGTGCGGGACCTGGTGTCCCTGCGCAACCCGCGCAGCCGCTACAGCTTCATCAACTTCCTCTTCGAGCACGGCCGGCTCCTCGACCACCTCAACCTCCCCGCCGAATTCCCGCTGCGCAAGGAGTACGCCCAGTACATCGCCTGGGTGGCCGGGCAATTCGGGGAGTACGTGGAGTACGGGACCCGCGTCACCGAGGTCGCGGTCGAACAGGGCACGGACGGCTCCGTGTACCGGGTGACGGACTCCACCGGGCAGACCCGGTACGCGCGGTCGCTCGTGGTCGGGACGGGCCGCCCGCCCTACGTGCCGCCCCCCTTCGACACGGTGGAGGCCGACCCTCGCGTCTGCCACCTCACCCAGTACCTGCCCACCCTCGGCGCACTCGCCGAGCCGCCCGGCAGCGTCGCCGTCGTGGGCGGCAGCCAGAGCGCCGTGGAACTGACCCTCGACCTCAACCGACGCTTTCCCGGCGCGCGGGTCACCGTCTACGCGCGCTCGCACTCACTGCGCGAGAAGGACACCAGCCCGTTCAGCGAGGAGGGCTACTTCCCCGGCTTCACGGACTACTACTACCGGGCGAGCCGGGCGGGCAAGCGCGCTCTGGACGCCTACATGCGCCCCACCAACTACTCGGCCGCCGACGGGGACGTCCTGCGCGAGCTGTACCTGCTCATGTACGAGCACCGGCTGGACGGCGAGGAACTCGTCCGCGTCCTGGGCAACCAGCACATCACCGGGGTGACGTGCGGCCCCGACGGCGTCGACATCACGGCGACGGAGACCATCACCGGCGAACGCGCCACCCGGCGGGCCGACCTGGTGGTCCTCGCCACCGGATTCCGCGACCTGGGCCCGGGCCCGGGCCAGGAGCGCTTCCCGCGCGCCGTGAGCGGCATCGCCGACCGGTTCGCCCACGACACCGACGGCTACCCGTGCGTCTCGGCCGAGTACTCGATGGAGCCGGCGGTCGCCGGAACACCGCCGCTGTTCCTGAACGGCCTGTGCGAGTCCTCGCACGGCATAGGCGACGCGGGCTCCTTCAGCCTGCTCTCGCTGCGCGCCCGGACCATCGGTGACGGTCTGCGCAAACTGGCCCGCTGACCCGGACCGCCCACCACCGCCGGCCCGACGAAGGAGAACCCCGTGTCCGCGATCCTTGCCCCGCCCGCGATCGACAACCCTGCCCAACTGCCCCGTGCGGCAAAAGAATCCGAGGTGCGCAGCTACAGCCGCACCTGGCCCGTGCAGTTCACCCACGCCCGCGGCTCCCGTGTCGAGGACGCCCAGGGACGCAGTTATCTGGACTTCTTCGCGGGGGCCGGAACCCTCAACTACGGCCACAATCCGCCCGCTCTCAAAGAGGCTCTGCTGTCGTACGTGGCCGGCGACGGCATCACCCACAGCCTCGACCTGTTCACCGCCGCCCGCACCGAGCTGCTCACCGCGCTCCAGGAGCACGTACTGACCCCGCGCGGGCTCGACTACCGCGTCATGTTCCCCGGCCCCACCGGCACCAACAGCGTGGAGGCCGCGCTCAAGCTCGCGCGCAAGGTCACCGGACGCTCCACGGTCGTGGCCTTCACCGGCGCCTTCCACGGGATGTCGCTCGGCTCCCTCTCGGTGACCGGCAGCGAGTCCAAGCGGGCCGGGGCGGGTACCCCGCTCGCCGGGGTCCACCGGATGCCCTACGACGGTTTCGCGGACGGCACCGTCGACGGACCCGCACTGCTCGACGCGATGCTGCGCAGCGGCAACAGCGGCATGGACCGGCCCGCGGCCGTCATCGTCGAAACGGTCCAGGGCGAGGGCGGGATCAACGTCGCCTCGCCCGAATGGCTCGGTGAACTGGCCGAGGTGTGCCGACGCCACGGCATGCTGCTGATCGTCGACGACGTCCAGATGGGCTGCGGGCGCACCGGCCCCTTCTTCAGCTTCGAGTCGGCGGGCGTCGTCCCCGACATCGTCTGCCTGTCCAAGGCGCTGAGCGGGTACGGGCTGCCGATGTCGCTGACGCTGTTCAAGTCCGAGCTCGACGTGTGGGAGCCGGGCGAGCACAACGGCACGTTCCGCGGCCACAACCTCGCCTTCGTCACCGCGACCGCCGCCCTGCGCTCGTACTGGCGGGACAGCACCCTGGAGAACCGCACGGCACACCGGGCCGGACACGTCGAGGAGCGGCTGCGCGAGCTGGCCGGCCGCCACGCGGACCTCGGTGCGCGGGTACGCGGCCGGGGCCTGGTGTGGGGCGTGGAGTTCGGCGATCCGGACCTCGCCCGCCGGGCCGGCCAGGCCGCCTTCGACCGCGGGTTGCTGGTGGAGACCTCCGGTGCCCGCGACGAAGTACTCAAACTGTTGCCCCCGCTGACCGTGTCCGACGCCGAACTCGACGAGGGCCTGGAGATCGTCGCCGAGTCGGTGGCGGACGCGGCCGAAGCCCGATCCTCCTGGGAGATCCGCACATCATGACGACAACTGCCGTTCCCTTCAGTACCCGTGTCGAGGACGTCGAACTGACCCGTGACACCCGCTTCCCCGGGGAGGTGCTCGCGGGGGACCCCGTGATGAGTACCGCCGTGCTGTGGGCCTCGCCGGACCGGGCGGTGGTCCGCGGCGTCTGGAACTGCGAACCGGGCCGGTTCACCTGGGAGTTCCCGCGCAACGAGACCCTGGTCGTGGTGCGCGGCAGCGCCCGCGTCCAGGTCGAGGACGGTCCCGAACTGACTCTGGAACCGGGTGACATGGCAGCGTTCCGGGCCGGCGACCGCACGACCTGGGAAGTCACCGAGTCCCTGCGCAAGGTGTTCTTCATCGACTCGGAGAAGTGACGGACCCACCCCACGGGCCCGTACGACCCCGTTCGTCACAGGAGGTCAGGTCCATGTCGCCGAGCAGGACCTTGCCGGAGGTGAGGGCGTTTCCGGACCATCTCCTGGCCTGACCGGTGGTGAGCTTCGGCGGGAAAGGCGGGCTTGCCCGGGTGGGTGCGGCGTGAATCCGTCTCCCTCGGAACGGTTTTCGCAGGGGGCGGAGTAGTGGCCCGGGTAGGCCGGCGCTCGTCTGTGCGGGCAAGGCGGATTCCCGACTTCAGGGCATCGGCCGGTGCGTACGGGTGCGTATCCAGGCGCACTTGGCGCCGGCGGTCGATCCGGCCAACGATGGCTCCGCCGGTGAACGCCCTTCGATGGTGAGGGCGCCGGTGAGGCGAAGGGCGTCCGCGATGAACGAGGGCACCGAGCACGTCGAAGAGGTCCAGGAAGAGGAAATTCCCGAGTTCGCCCTGACGGTCGACATCCCGGACTGATCCCCCGCCCGGCAGATCCCGCCGGACAACACGGGAACAGTCGGCAAGGCGCGCGTGCGGCGGGCTCAGGGGC